>JAIWFS010000150.1:0-3791 GCA_048631505.1 archaeon
ATCGTTTCCCTTACCCAGTAACCCTCCTATCTCCACAGATGTCTGTATCAGTGCTCCTGTTTTGTGGCTGTGTATGAATGAAAGGGTTTCCGCATCCACCGGTCGTCCCTCCATTAATATATCCGCAGTTTGGCCTCCTACCATTCCGGAGACACCCGCAGCCCTCGCAAGAAGAAAAATTGCTTCACCGAGTAAGCGGGGAGATATGTTTTGTGTCAGCTCCGGCTTACAAATGAGTTCAAAGGCATAGGTGAGAAGGCCATCACCTGCAAGAATGGCAACTGCCTCACCATAGACCTTGTGGCAGGTGGGCCTGCCCCTCCTCAAATCGTCATTGTCCATTGCAGGAAGATCATCGTGAATTAAGGAATAAGTGTGGATGCATTCAAGGGCGCAGGCCGCGGGAAGAAGCGCTTTCTGGTCGCCACCTACTGCTTGGGCTCCGGCCAGAAGCAAAATCGGCCTGACCCTCTTCCCGCCGGACATCATACTGTATCTCATGGCCTCAAACACCGGACCTGAAGGGCCATGCGGCTTGGGAAGCCACTTATCCAGGGCGGAGTTAATCAGGTCCTGTTGTTTTTTCAGATATGTGCTGAGGTCAAAGGTCTTCACTATCTCCTTCCCAGGCCTTTAACATAGGCTCATTGTTTTCGTCCCGTGAAAGCTGCTGTATTCGTTTTTCTGCATCATCTAAGCACTTGGCGCAGTATCTGGAGAGCTTTATCCCATGTTCAAAGGTCTTCAGCGCCTCCTCCAGCGGAAGATCATTTTCTTCCAGTTGTTTTACTAGCCTTTCAAGTTCTTTAACGGCTTTTTCAAAATCCAACTTCTTATTCATATCTTTCCTCAAGCTTGATCAACATGTCACTACATGTTACCTCATGCCTCATGAAAGTGCGAGAGTCCATAACAGATTCTTCGACCACCATAGTTAATAAACCGTGGTCAGGGGTGCATGCAGTATTGTTCCGCCTTGTTGAACTATGGCTGGCCTCTTGCAGGTTCACTTTGGTTGAACCGGATGCCGTGAAACTATTCTCCGAGTCTGGCCGTCCTTTCATAGCAACCTTGTGGCATGCAAGCTTAATTTATAGCCTTTTTTATTTCAGGCATTATCCCGGAGTCATGATGGTGAGTGGCAGTTCCGACGGGGAATGGGTGGCAAGGTCCTTAAATAGTTGGGGGCAGATTCCAGTACGTGGCTCCAGACATAAAGGAGGGCTTCTAGCTATCAAAGAGATGGCCGGGATAATGCGGCAGCAGGGGTGTAATGCCGGTATAGTGGCTGACGGCTCAAAAGGGCCGGCACGGATAGCCCAGAAAGGCGCAGTTGTTCTGGCCAGGGAGACAGGGGCCCCTATGGTGCCGACTGGTCTTGCTGCCAGGCCGGCCTTTAGATTTAAAAGTTGGGACCGTACGATCCTTCCATTTCCCGGGAGCAAAGTGGTCATCGTATGCGGACAGCCGATTTCAGTACCGCCGGACGCAAGGGGAATACAGATAGAGGAATTCCGAAGAAATCTTGAAGATAGCCTGAATGAATCAACCCGTATTGCCGAGGAGATTATAGGCTAAAGGTGAATCATGGATTTACATTTTAATTCCTTACATTTTAACTGGCTTGATATTCTCCTGGGGGGAATGCTTGTTATTTTCGTTTGCCATAGTCTTTGGAGAGGTTTTAGCAGGTCATTAGCTTCCCTTCTTGGGGTAATATTGGGGTTTTGGGTGGCTATCCACCGTTTTCCATCCATATCATTAAGGCTTTCACCGTGGATACAGGATGAGATGTGGCGTTCTCTAGTTTCATTTCTATTAATATTTCTTTTGGTATATCTTGTTTTTCTTATTGCCGGCATCATGGTTCAAAAGATGTTCAAGGCCCTCAGATTAGGTTGGATTGACAGGCTTCTGGGGGCTGTTGTGGGCCTTGCCAAGGGCCTGGTATTGGCAGGAATCATTATATTTATGTTGACCATTTTTTTACCATCAAATAGTCCGCTGCTCAGGGAGTCATGTCTTTATCCGGCTTTGAGCCGAGTGGCACAGCAAATGGGATCGATGGTTCCCGGCCACCTTAAGGGTCGCTTTATGTTGAAGTGGAGAAAGTTTTACTCAGGCCCGGATAAGGGGCAGGGACAAGAGATTTAAGGCATTAGTGTTCAATCCAATAGTTTGGTGACTCTTTGGTTATTATAACGTCATGGACGTGGCTTTCTTTTAGACCTGCAGGAGTTATGTGCACAAAGCGGGCATTTTGCCTGAGTTCCTCTATGGTTTTGCAGCCAATATACCCCATGCCGGCCTTCAACCCTCCGACGAGCTGGTAAATAGTGGCGGAAATCGGACCTCTATATGGTACTCTGCCTTCAATTCCCTCCGGAACCAGCTTTGCCTCTGTTCTGACACTTTCCTGAAAATATCGGTCCTTGCTACCATCTTTCATGGCCCCCAGCGAGCCCATACCGCGATATACCTTGTATTGTCGGCCCTGGTAAAGCTCCAATTCTCCCGGACTTTCATCCGTGCCGGCGAGCAGACTTCCTATCATGATGCAATGGGCACCGGCCCCTATGGCCTTTGTCAAGTCACCGGAAAATTTGATACCTCCGTCAGCTATGACGGTTTTCCCATTTTTTTGTGCCACGGCAGCACAGTTGTGGATAGCAGTCAGCTGTGGTACGCCTATACCTGCAATAACCCGGGTAGTGCAGATGGAGCCCGGTCCTACCCCGACCTTTACGGCGTCGGAGCCGGCCTTAAACAGGGCCTCAGCAGCCTCTGCGGTGGCAATATTTCCTGCAATTACCTGGACATTGTGAAAGGTCTTTTTGATTTCAGATACCGCATTGATCACGTTTTTGGAGTGTCCGTGGGCCGAGTCTATAACTACCACATCCGCACCGGCCTTAATTAAGGCCTCCACATGTGCCAGACAGTTTTCACCTACACCCACTGAAGCCCCAACCCTCAGGCGACCAATGTCATCCTTGCAGGCCATGGGATATTTCTTGATCTTTTCTATGTCCTTGATCGTGATTAGGCCCTTGAGATTTCCCTCGTCGTCCACTACCAGGAGTTTTTCAATACGGTGTTTGTGTAAGATGGCCTTTGATTCTTCAAGGGTGATCCCGACAGGGGCTGTAACCAGGTTTTCACTTGTCATCACCTCGCTGACTTTGAGATCCCAGTTTGTTTCGAATCGCAGATCCCGGTTTGTGACAATACCCTTCAGTTTTTTTCCTTCCAATACCGGCACGCCTGATATTCTATACTCACGCATTATCTGTTGTACATCCCAGATACGCTGATCCGGGGAGACCGTCACTGGGTCCACGATCATGCCGCTTTCAGACTTTTTGACCCTCTCAATCTCCCTTGCTTGGGCCTCAACAGGCATATTCTTATGGATAATGCCGATACCACCCTCTCTGGCCATGCTAATGGCAGCTTGGGCCTCAGTGACCGTATCCATGGCTGCGCTCATTATGGGGATATTAAGACGGATTTCAGGTGTGAGCTGAGTGGAAATATCTACCTCTGTCGGCAGAACGCTGGAAAAAGCCGGTATCAACAGCAGGTCATCAAAGGTATAGGCCCCTGGTATTGGGTGGTTCAGCATGGTTATCAGACTCCTTATCAATTAAACCTGTTAAAAGGCCAAGTAAAAGACCCCCATCGCTAACAGTCAACTCTTTGAATTCAGTTATATGTAATATTTCTCGAAATATTGCTATTCCTGCTAAAATAATATCTGCTCGTTTGGATTCAAGCCCAGGTATACTCCT
>JAIWFS010000151.1:0-3764 GCA_048631505.1 archaeon
CAAGGTTCAGGGTTGCTTTTTTTATTAACCTTCCAACCTTTGAACCCGGAACCCTGAACCTTCTTCGAAGGAGTTAGAAAAATGATGGAGATAATCGTGCTTGGTTCCGGAACAGGTGTCCCTTCCATAAGGAGGGCCGGTCCTGCTACCTGCTTGAAGGTCGAAGGACAGACCCTGCTCATAGACAGTGCTGCAGGGACCTTAAGACAACTGGTTAAGGCGGGCATATCCTATAATACGCTTGATATCTTGCTCTATACACACTTCCACCCGGACCACATAGGGGAGCTGGCACCCTTTATCTTTGCCACAAGGTATCCGCCCGGATACGAGAGGAATTCTCCAGTGATGGTCCTGGCTGCTGAAGGGCTCAAGCAATTTTATCAGTCCCTGATACAGGCATTCGGACAATGGGTGGAACCTGAGCCAGGAAAGGTCATCTTCGAAGAGATACCACCGGAGATGAAAGCAGCAATGCAGTTCCCTCCCCTTACAATACGAAGTGCGCCCACCAAACATACTCCCCAAAGCCTGGCCTATCGAATCGAGACATCGGATGGAAAATCAGTGGTATTTTCAGGAGATACAGACTTCTGTGATGAACTGATAGAATTAGCTCAGGGCACTGACCTTCTGGTTTTAGAGTGCGCAGCCCCTGAAGGCCACAAGATCCCAGGGCACCTGACTCCCTCTGAAGCAGGAAAAATTGCCCAGGATGCCGGAGTTAAGCGATTGCTCCTTAACCATTTTTATCCGAATTGCGATGAGCATGACCTGATCACACCCTGCAGCAAAGTCTACAAAGGTCCCATAATACTGGCAGAGGATTTTATGCACCTGGTTATTTAAAGGATTTGTTTAGGAACAATGCCTGGCTACACTTTATACTCAAACGAATTATCTATTGAAGAAAAGATCGCTCTGGCCGAATATTTATGGGAAAAACATGGAAAAGATCTAGCAGCAGATAGCGAAATTGACCGGCTCCTTGGACTTTACAGAAAAGAGATTTCAAGGAGCTATGAACTGATGGAGAAGTTGGGTGTAGTGACTGAATGTGCCATTTGCGCGACCCAGGTCCCGGGTGGCGGCTGTTGCGGGGCTGGTATTGAAGATTGGTATGACGAGTTTGTGTTGCTGCTCAATTTGCTTCTGGAAAGGAAGATACCCACTGAACGTCTTGGAAAAAAAGACTGTCTGTTTCTCGGTCCCACGGGCTGTCAGCTCTTTGCACGGCACCACTTTTGTATCAATTATCTATGCTCACGGATTACTGACCTGCTGAGTCCGGCAGAACTTACAGCTCTGAGAGCCCAATCGGGTAAAGAGCTCTTCCTGTGTTGGCAACTGGAGCGGATTTTGAGGACACAGATATGACCGTTCCCCGGATTCTGATTGTATCTCCCACAAAAAGGGAAATGGAGTCTTTTCTCACGCTTGCCGGCAGATACAAGTGCCCTCACCTGGTGTGCGGCCTTGGACCGGGTAGCACCTCTTTTGAACTGACAAGATTTATTGAGAGCAGAGGTGCACCATATACAGTAATCCTGGCTGGTGTAGCAGGGGCATACCAGTGGGCGGATGTAGAGCTTGAGGATGTATGCCTTGCAAGCTCCGAAGCCTATGGTGATCTGGGCCGTCACGGTCCTTCGGGGATCGAGCCGATTTCCTTGGATGGAGATAAAACGCAGACAGAGTTTGCTCTTGAGCCCGGATGGCGCCAAATCATTAAGTCTGATTTTGTGAAAAAGCTTGGCCTCCGCTGCGGCCCGATGGTCACTGTCTCCTGCGTTACAGGCACCAGAGAAAGGGCCCGGGATTTGCACGAACGGTTTAAATCTATTGCGGAAAATATGGAAGGGGCCGCGGCCGCACAGGTCTGCGATTACTATCAGGTCCCTCTCCTTGAGTTTCGTGGTATAAGCAACTGGGTGGGCGATCTTGACAAAAAAAACTGGAGGTTGGACCAGGCCCTGAATGCAACAGCCAAAGTCCTGGAAAAGGTCCTTGGGGTTTTGTTGGATTAATGCCAGCTGTATGGTAACTATTCAGGTGAATAGACTGAAGGTAGAAGGCTAATAGGGATAAATCATGCATAATCACACAAAACTGCGGGCATTTGAGTTGGCTGACGAGTTTGCAGTATTAGTTTAGAGGATTCATCTCTGTTCGATCGTTGCGAGATGGTTGAAATACTTCAGCCTTCAACCTTCAACCTGAATAGTTACGCTGTATGGAGAATATCGGGAACAACAACAGGATCACCCTGGGGCTTTCTTCCTGCCCTAACGACACCTTTATTTTCTATGCCCTGCTTCACAACAAAGTGCCCTTACAGTATAAGCTATCACCCTTAATGGCGGATGTGGAAGAGCTGAATCAGAGGGTCCTTGCCAGGTCTATTGATGTAAGCAAGGTGTCTTTTCATGTGCTGGGGCATGTCCTGGATGACTACATGCTCCTCAGGTCAGGTAGCGCCATGGGGCGTGGCTGCGGGCCCTTGTTGCTTGCAAGAGCACCCTTAGACCCTCAGGATTTTGAGCAATACAGGATTGCCATACCCGGCGAATATACGACTGCAGCACTTCTTTTGAAGCTCTTCGCTCCAGGAGTTAAAGAGCTGGTGCCTATGAACTTCGCCCTTATCGCCCAGGCGGTTGCCGGGGGAGAGGTGGATGGAGGGATAATCATACACGAGACCAGATTTACCTATCATGACCTTGGCCTAATTTGCATCCAGGATCTTGGGGCCTGGTGGGAAGAAAAGACCGGATTTCCGATTCCCCTGGGCGGAATCATCGCCAGGCGTTCCCTGGGCATTGAATTGTTGCAGGCAATAGATGCTGCCCTTGGAATGAGTATCAAGTCAGCTTTTGAGAACCCTGAGGCCGTTTGGGACTTTGTAATGGAGCATGCACAGGAGATGTCTTACGAGGTTATGAGAAAGCACATAGATCTCTATGTAAACCAATATACCCTGGATCTCGGTGAGGAGGGTATAAAGGCAGTGGAATTTCTTTTGGAACAAGGACAAAAAAAGGGGGCATTTTCCTTTAGGCCCGGAATGGACTTACAAAAGGCACTGGAAGGCCCATAAACCTGGGTTGAGCGTTCAGCGTTCACGGTTCCGGGTTGAAACGTCCTAGCCGGCTGTTAACAAAACGTTATGTTTCATCCAATGGGTGAAAGAGGCTAATCTGAGTCACGCCTCAGGCGGCATCAATAAAGTTAAGAATATCAATAGACTATAACCTTTGAACTTTGAACCCTGAACCTGGAACCGCTCACTTTAGGTTTAGAAATGATTATTTGTCTGGAGGACATCAAATATGGCGGTTGATACAACGGCGAACGTATGGACCATGATGATCGGGGCAGGACCCGTGGTCAAAATGGTTCTCATAATGCTAGTGGTCTTTTCAATCCTTTGCTGGACCGTAATACTGGCAAAAATCAAGCGATTTCGTCAGGCAAGACTTGGGAATGAGGATTTTGAAAGGCTCTTTTGGGAAAGTCCCAGCCTCACTCAGGCCTACAGCCACGCAAGGGTAATGCCGGAGACCCCTATGGCAGGAGTGTTTCTTGAAGGATATAAAGAGTTAAAGCGTCTTCAGAAATGTCCTCAACCCAGGGATACGGCTATTGGCCTGAGGGTGTGGCTTGAGACCCTGGAAAGAAGCCTTAACAAGGGGATTCAGGAGGAGTTGGCAGCCATGGAACGTACACTTCCCTTTCTGGCAACTACTGGAAATGCCGCCCCTTTT
>JAIWFS010000152.1:0-3750 GCA_048631505.1 archaeon
TTTTTCATCACTTTTTTTCAGTGTGATAATTGTCGGAGCACATACCATGAGTCGTATGACCGGCGTCCCAACATACATCGCAGAGGTGATACAAGGAATGGCGCTGATGATTATGCTGATCTTTCTACTTTTTACTGAATACAGAATAAGGGTGGTACGGAAGTAATGGGTGAGTTTCTTGAAGCAGCCTTTATCTCAGGACTCATGGGGGCCATGATGAGGATGGCAACGCCGATCATATTCGCCACCCTGGGTGAAATCCTGGCAGAGCGATCCGGCGTGCTGAACCTGGGAATCGAGGGCATCATGCTTATGGGCGCCATGACAGGATTCCTCGTTACCTTTGGCACGGGTTCCCTGTGGCTTGGGGTGCTGATGGCCGCCATTGTGGGCATGATCCTGGGTCTCCTCATGGCATTTCTTTCGGTAAATCTGGGGTTGAGTCAGCACGTATCAGGACTGGGGATTACCCTTTTCTCAACCGGTTTGGCCATGTTTATCTACCGGCTCTATTTCGGCTCCCCCACCGTACCCCCCATCGTACAGCCCTTCAAGCAGGTCTCTTTACCCCTTCTTTCGAAAATCCCGGTGATCGGCCCCGGTCTCTTCACCCAGTATACCCTGACCTATCTGGCGTGGCTGCTCATACCGGTCATGTCCATTCTGCTCTACAAGACAAAAATGGGCTTAAAGATCAGGACTGTTGGAGAGAATCCGGTAGTCGCCGACACGGTCGGGGTAAGTGTGATCCTGACCCGAACGCTCTGTCTGGTTGTCGGCGGCGCATTGATGGGGGTCGGAGGGGCCTTTCTGACTTTGGCCCACCAAAACATGTTCCTGATTGATGTGATTGGGGGTAGGGGATGGGTTAGCATTGCCATGGTCATTTTTGGAAACTGGGATCCTCTCAAGGGCGCAATAGGTGCCCTCATCTTCGGGTTCCTCGATGGACTTCAGCTGAGGCTTCAGGGCCTGGGATTCCATATCTCTTTTCATATTTTTCTGATGATTCCATATCTTCTGACGATTGTCGCTCTGATAGGCGTTTCCAGGAAGGCATCTGTTCCGGCGAGTCTTCTCAAGCCCTATCGAAGAGAGGAGAAGGGGGGATAAAGAGGAGAAAAAAAATGCTCGACCTTATTATTCGAAACGTTAACCTGCCCGACGGGCGAGAGGGCTTTGACATCGCCATAAAAGACGGGGTCATCGTAGATGTTGCAGCTAGTCTTAAAGCGAAAGCGAAACGGGAGATCGATGCAACAGGCCGGCTGGCTTCACCGCCTTTCGTTGACAGCCACTTTCACATGGATACAACCCTGACCTATGGTCAGCCCCGTGTGAATGAGAGTGGTACCCTGCTGGAAGGCATAGAGCTTTGGGGAGAACTAAAACCGCACCTGACAGTCGAAAGTATCAAAGCCCGCGCCATGCAGCTCTGTCATTGGGCCATTGCTCGCGGGACATTGGCAATCCGCAGTCACGTGGACATCAGCGATGATAGACTCCTGGCCGTGAACGCGCTTTTGGAGGTGCGGGAAGAGATCAAGCCGTACATCGATCTGCAACTGGTGGCCTTCCCTCAGGATGGTTATTTTCGATATCCTGCCAGTGCGGCGAATCTGGAGCGCGCGCTGGATTTAGGTGTCGATGTGGTTGGTGGAATTCCCCATTTCGAAAGAACCATGGCTGAAGGCGCAGCTTCCGTGAAGGCCCTGTGTGAGCTGGCAGCCGAGCGCGGACTTGCTGTGGACATGCACTGTGACGAGACCGACGATCCCCTCTCACGCCATATAGAGACGCTGGTCTTCCATACCCAACGCCTGGGTCTTCAAGGCCGGGTCACCGGCTCGCACCTCACGTCCATGCATTCCATGGACAACTACTATGTCAGCAAGCTGTTGCCCTTGATGGCGGAGGCCCGGGTTCACGTGGTGGCCAATCCGCTGATGAATATCACGCTTCAGGGACGACATGACACATATCCCAAACGACGCGGGATGACCCGGGTAAAAGAGCTCTTGGAAGCCGGTATCAATGTGGCCTTTGGCCACGACGGGATGATGGACCCGTGGTACAGCCTTGGCTCCCACGACATGATAGATGTTGCCCATATGGGACTCCACGTGGGGCAAATGACCGGCGTCAAACAAATGCGAAGGATATTTGATACGATCACCTATAATGGGGCCAAAGTCTTGGGACTTGAAGGCTATGGGCTCGAACCCGGGTGCAACGGTGATATGGTTATTCTTCAGGCAAGCACCCCACAGGAAGCCCTGCGACTGAGACCTGCCAGACTGTTCGTGGTTCGCCGCGGCAAAGTGATTGCCGAAACGCCACCGGTTGCGAGCCGGCTGGAACTGGTAAACAGGACTGTTGAGGTGGATTTTCGATATCCAACGGATTGAAAGGCATGTGGCCCCTAAGCCAGATAAACCGGAAAAGTGCCTAAAGTTAAGGAGTCGTTTCGCTCCGGCTATTTACATAAAAGTAGACAGATTTTCACAGATAAAAAATATTTTTTGCTCAAAAAACACGAAATGTATTGCCGAGGGACTAAGGGGTAAAGTAGCGCGCTACCTGGGAGAAGATCTTAGGGCTTGAAGCCTCGAATTGGGTGAGGAAATGATCTGAGCGCACAATCGGACTCCAAAGCGAAAAGTCCTCCCGTTCGGGGTCCATCCCTACGTTCAACATGTCTTCCAGAGTCTCCATGAGGTACTGCTCGGGCTTGTAGATCGAATCTCCGATGTCACCCACCCAGCAAAGTGGCGTCCCCTGGTAGCGGTCATAAAGGTCTCCGTAGAATTTCCTTGTGACGACGGTGCGGGGCTGAAGACCCAGGTCGGTGAAAGGCTTTGACACACCCTCCTTTGCCACTTCTATGAGCGCCCCGTTGAAGACGGGGATGAGTTCGATATCGTTTTCCATGCATATGCGGCAGACCCCCTCCAGTCCCTCGAGACTGGCGCAAACCGGGAAGAGAAAGATCCGCTTGGGACGGTGGAACTGGACAGCCTCCTCCGTGAAATGTGCCACCGTCTGGCCCGAGGCGATGCACTCTTCCATTATGATCCAGGTTTCGTCTTTCCACCATTCGCCCACAAAGGAACTCTCAACGATGTCCCACCCGCGAAAGGCCGCCTCGTGTTCCACCCGGGTGAGCTTTATGTAAGTGGTGTCAAGGAGCCCAATCCGATGAAGCGGTGGATTGGCGTCAAGTAGATCGAGAGGACGTCCCCCCCAGAGAATGACAAACTGGGCAACCTTTCCTTCGAACATACGCTCGAAAAGGCGGATCATGTCATGGCCGATTTCCTTGATCATCAAGAACTTCTCGGCCCCGCAGGCCTGACGGCTGAGTAGGAATTCCTGGCCGGGACCTCTGCCGGGAAAATCGACCACATAAATCTTCTCCGGGAGACACCTGTCTCGAAAGGCCTCGTGCTGGGTGATCCCCTTTATCAGCCATATGTTCTTCCCACCGCGCGACATCACGATTTCCCCGAGGTCTTCGAGGAACAACCGGTTCTCATCCACCTTCATCATTTCTCTCCTTTTTTATGGCAAGTGCTATGAGAGAATATAGGAAAAAGACACGGGTGTGTCAATTTCAAAATGAGAAGATCACCGAGGGGAATGCACCTATAGATCTTCGCAAATGAATTGATACCGTTTTAACCTGATTCTTGTGCATCTATCTTTAAATCTTCTGTCCAAAACTCATCTTCATATTTTCTTACTTTCGCG
>JAIWFS010000153.1:0-3733 GCA_048631505.1 archaeon
GAGTTCTGCCGCAGGCGCCTAATTCAAATCGGCTCCTTACAGTTGTCTTTTTCCTAGAGCAAGGCTATTCTGGTCTGTGATTTTTAAGAAAGGAGTTCAATGCTAATGCCTGATGAGGCATCCAATAAAGCCATTCCCAAGGCCTATGATTTCCGTGATGTAGAACCGCACTGGTATAAAGAGTGGACAGAGAAAGGTCTTTTCACAGCCACGTTTGACCCTGAGCGCCCATACTTCTCTATGGTGATACCGCCTCCCAATGTCACGGGTGTACTGCATATCGGCCACGCCCTTAACAATACTCTTCAGGATATCCTTGTTCGATACAAAAGGATGGATGGATATAACACCCTTTGGGTCCCCGGAACAGATCATGCCGGTATTGCCACACAGATTGTGGTGGAGCGCCGTCTGGATGCGGAAGGTCAGTCCCGCCACGACTTCGGACGAGAGAAGTTCATAGAGAAGGTCTGGGAATGGAAGGCCTCAAGCGGCGGCAGAATCATAGAGCAACTAAAGGGCCTTGGCTGTTCCTGTGACTGGTCAAGGGAAAGATTTACAATGGATAAGGGCCTTTCAAGGGCTGTAAGAGAGGTCTTTGTACGCCTGTATGAAGAGGGCCTTATATACAGAGGGAATTATATAATCAACTGGTGCCCGAGGTGCCGTACTGCTCTTGCTGACATTGAAGTGGAGCACAAACAGACAGAAGGACGCCTGTGGTACATGCGCTATCCCCTTGCTGAAAAAGCAAAGGGAATCACCAAATTCATAACCGTTGCCACCACAAGACCGGAGACCATGCTTGGAGATACGGCAGTGGCCGTCCATCCGGAAGACCCCCGTTACAAGGATTTCGTCGGCAAAGATCTTATGCTCCCGCTGTTAAACAGGCGCATACCGGTGGTTGCAGATGCGGCGGTAGAGCCTGAGTTCGGTACAGGTGCAGTAAAAGTCACCCCTGCCCACGACCTGAACGACTTTGAGATAGCAAAAAGACAGGGGCTCCAGTCCATCAATATCTTTGATGAAAATGCAATACTCACTGAAGCTGCCGGCCAGTATGCCGGTCTCGACCGCTATGAGGCCAGGAAGCAGGTCATTGTTGACCTGAAGAAACAAGGCCTGCTGGAAAAGGAAGAGGCCTACGACCTTGCAGTGGGCATATGTTATCGCTGCAAGACAGTGGTGGAACCCAGACTTTCAAAGCAGTGGTTTGTAAAGGTTGCGCCCCTGGCAGAACCTGCCCTCAAGGCAGTGAAGGATAAGCAGACCATCCTGGTCCCGGCCTCCTGGGAAAGGACATATGATGAGTGGATGACCACTATCCGGGACTGGTGCATATCCCGCCAGATCTGGTGGGGGCACCGTATCCCGGCATGGACCTGCGCAGCCTGCGGCGAGGTCATTGTGGTAAGGGAGGAACCTAAAGCATGTCCCAAGTGCGGGAACACCGACCTTGAGCAGGAAAGCGATGTACTTGATACCTGGTTCAGCTCAGCCATCTGGCCCTTCTCTACCCTCGGATGGCCTGACAAGACCCCTGAACTTGAGACCTTTTATCCCACGTCAGTGCTTATAACAAGCTTTGACATCCTGTTCTTCTGGGTGGCCAGAATGATGATGATGGGCCTTCACTTCATGGGGGATGTCCCGTTTAGGCATGTATATCTACATGCCCTTATCAGGGACATCGAGGGTAAAAAGATGAGCAAGTCAAAGGGGAATGTAATTGATCCTTTGACCATCATGGAGAAATACGGAACCGATGCGGTACGCTTCACTCTGGCGGCCTTTGCAGCCCAGGGCAGGGACATAAAGCTGGCAGAAGAGAGGATCGAGGGTTACCGTCACTTTGTCAACAAAATCTGGAACGCAGCCCGGTTTGTACTTCTTAATCTGAAAACCAGTGAAGATGCCGTGGTCGAGCCTCCTGAGCCTGATTCTTTTTCCGATCCATCAGAAAGGTGGATACTCTCACGCCTCAACCAGGTGACCGGCACTGTACGAAAGGCCCTGGATGAATTTGACTTTGATGTTGCTGCAAAAGAACTATATCAGTTTTTCTGGCATGAATACTGTGACTGGTATCTTGAGCTTGCAAAGCCCGCGCTTACCGGAGCTGAACCTGATCGACAGGACGCAGCCAGATGGGTAACACTTACTGTGCTTGATCACAGCCTCAGGCTCTTTCATCCCTTTATGCCCTTTGTGACAGAGGAACTCTGGCACCATCTGCCGGGGCAAAGAGATCACATCATGGTCTCCCCCTTCCCCAAGCATGTTGATGCCTGGAGCGATGCCCGGGCAGAAGACATAATCAAACAAGTTATGGAGGTGGTAAGCTCCATCCGAAACGCAAGATCTGAGCTTGGAATACACCCAGGGGCCAAAATCATTGTCATCGCCCTGCCACACTCTGAGAAGGCCTACGATTTTCTGGATTCTCAGGAAAAGGCCATAAATACTCTTGCCGGGGTGGAGACCCTGAACCTCCTGAGAGAAGGAGAACCACGTCCTGATGGTGCAGCTACGGTCATACTTGAAGATCTTGAGATTTTCATACCTCTTGAGGGATTTGTGGATATTGAGGAAGAACTTCGAAAGCTCACCAAAGAGGAAAAAAAGCTCGGCAAGGAGCTTGCCAAGACAGAGGCCAAGCTCAAGAATGAAAATTTCCTTTCCAAGGCGCCTCAAGAGATCGTGCAAAAGGAACGCGACAAGGTCAATAAGTTCCAGACCAAACTGAAAAAAATTGTCTCTCACAAGGAGACCCTTGAAGGTGTACTCAGGAGCTAGACAATGGCTTCACGCATTTATCCGCCTCACCGCTTTTTATACAGTCAGCAGGTGTCCGCAGCTCTGGCAGAGGACCTTGAACACGGTGACATAACCACCGACGCCATAGTGCCCCCTGAGGCCTTTGGCTCAGCCGTTATTGTTGCCAAGGAAACCGCCATAGTGGCAGGGACATTTGTAGCCCAAGAGGCCTTTATGCAAATGGACCCGGACATCCAGTTTAAAGAAATAAGGGAAGAGGGCTCAGAGGTCTCCAGTGGCGATGCAGTCATGGGGCTTTACGGGAAGCTTGCCGCTATTCTCCAGGCAGAACGGGTGGCACTCAATTTTCTTCAACGCCTGTGTGGGATTGCTACCCTTACCAGAGATTTTGTACAGGAACTCTCAGGCCTTCCCTGTAGATTGGTGGACACAAGAAAGACTACACCCGGGATAAGACTACTTCAGAAATATGCGGTAAGGATAGGGGGAGGCCATAACCATCGCTATGGTCTCTCAGACGGCCTTCTTATAAAAGACAATCACATCACAGCATGCGGTTCTATAAAAGAGAGCATAACCCGGGCCAGGGCCAAGGCACCACACACGCTTTTACTGGAAATAGAGGTTACAGGAATTGAAGAACTTGAGGAGGCCATAGAGGCCGGGGCGGATGCAGTGCTTCTGGATAACATGGACCCTGCAACACTCAAGGATGCCGTATCCCTTGCAAGGAGGCTCAAACCCCGGATAATCCTTGAGGCATCAGGTGGAATACGCCTTGAAAATGTCCGGGAAATCGCCCAAACCGGGGTGGACATAATCTCAGTAGGGCTGCTTACCCACTCTGCCAGGGCGAGTGATTTGAGCCTCAGGATCCTGAAAGGATAAAAGTGTATGGATTTCACTACTTATTGAAGGGAAAAGTCTTATTCAACTCATACATCGGCCCCTT
>JAIWFS010000154.1:0-3719 GCA_048631505.1 archaeon
CCAGAGTTCAATATATCAGGATATACTTCCAATATCTCGTTAGATGGATGTTGTGTGGCTGTAGATTCCTCCATGTCTGTAGGGTTCATCACTGACTTGCTGGTTGAATTGCCTGTGGTTGGAGTAGTTGCTCTTAAGGGTTATGTGCAGCATCTAGACCAGGCGAAGCCAGGAGTCGGCCTCCAGTTTATTCAGGTGAGGTTTGAGTCTGAGCAGTCAGAATACTATAATTTGTACTCACGATTTCTAAGGGGTATGTCTCAGTATGAGGAAATAAGAGAAAATTATATGGACTTGGTTCAACGTGATCAATTGAAGCTTTGTGCCCTGCCAAGTGAGTCTGGAAAAGCTGAAACCACCTGAACTTCTTGCAAAATTCAAGATTTTGTTCGAGAGCAAAGCGCGAGGAAATGATGTGATTACTCTGCCAACATTCACTTGGTCCTTTCTGGTCTTTTCGCTGGGGACCTGTATCGGCAGCTTTTTGAATGTGTGCATATGCCGGCTGCCTCAAGAAAGATCGGTGGTCAGGCCTGGTTCTGCCTGCCCGAAATGTGGCTATAGGCTGAAATGGTGGGAAAATATCCCAATACTGAGTTTCTTGTTTCTACGGGCTAAATGCAGTTCTTGTGGGGCAAGGATCTCCTTGCAGTATCCCCTGGTGGAGCTATTGAGCGGCCTTTTGGCCCTTGCGCTTTGGTATAAGTTTGGTCTTGGCCCTGAAGTTTTTATTTATTTTTATTTTTCAGCATGTCTCATAATTGTGACATTTGTTGACCTTGAGCATCAAATCATCCCGGATGCAGTGTCTTTGCCTGGGATCGCCCTTGGCTTCTTATCGTCTTTTTTGCTTCCTGAACTGTCGTGGTGGGATTCTCTACTGGGTATAATAATGGGTGGGGGCATCCTGCTTCTTGTGGCATGGGGCTATTATATTATTGCCCGCAGGGAGGGAATGGGAGGCGGGGACATCAAACTCCTTGCTATGATAGGGGCATTTTTGGGCTGGCAGGCAATACCGCTTGTAATTCTATTGAGTGCTGCAGTGGGTTCAGTTACCGGCTTGGCGATAATGTCAGTCCGGAAAGGAGATAGACACATGGCCATACCTTACGGTCCCTTTCTGGCTGGGGCTGCTCTAATATCATTATTCTGGGGGCGTGAACTGACAGCCTGGTATCTGATTTTTATCTCCAGGGGCTAATATTAGTACGTTAAGGAAGTTTTCTGATTAGGAGAATATTGTGAGTAAACTTCGAATTCTGGTTATAGATGATGAATATGACGTGAGGAATATAGTTGCCGGCATATTGACCTCTAAAAAGGCCGGATATGATGTTGTTCAGGCGGCTAATGCCATTGAAGGCCTGGAATTGGCACAAAAACAGCCCTTTGATCACATAATAAGTGATGTTTACATGCAGCCTGAGGATGGACTCCAATTTCTAAAAAAAGCCAAGGACGCAGGGGTATCAGCCAACATCATCATGATGTCCGGTCAGGCCGATATTGATATGGCCCTTGAGGCCATAAAGATAGGGGCGTGTGATTTCATCTTCAAACCCGTAGTGTCAGACCATCTGCTTTTCGTATTGCGAAGGGCCGAGGAAAAGACCGGACTTCTGAAAGAAAATGCCTTTTTAAGGGCAGAGGTACACAAAAAATATTCGTTTCACAATATTGTGGCCAAGAGCTTTCAGATTAAACGCATTTTTGAGGTCATTGAAAGAGTAGCAGATTACAAGACCACTGTGCTGATAACCGGTGAGAGCGGGACAGGGAAAGAACTTGTAGCCAAGGCAATTCACTTTAATAGCATCAGGGCCAAGGCACCCTTTGTACCAATTAATTGTGGAGGCATTCCAGAGAACTTGCTCGAGAGCGAACTCTTTGGTCATGTGAAAGGGGCCTTTACAGACGCTGTTAGGGCCAAAAAAGGACTCTTCGAAGAGGCCCACGAAGGGACCCTGTTTTTAGACGAGTTGGGTGATTTGCCTTTGTCCCTGCAGGTTAAGCTCTTGAGGGTCTTGCAGGAAGAAGAGGTCAGGCCTTTGGGCGATACTCGCTGCATCCAGGTAGATGTGCGGATAGTGGCAGCCACTGCAAAGGATCTTGCACAGGAGATGACTAAGGGCAATTTTCGAGAGGACCTGTTTTACAGAATAAATGTACTCTCAATAGTTATTCCTGCTCTAAGAGACAGGAAGGAGGATATTCCGTTACTGGTTGATCACTTTATAGAAAGGTACAATTCCCGCTTAAAGAAGAAGGTGGAAAAAGTTAGCCCTGAGGTAATGCACCTTTTCCTCGAGTACAGGTGGCCTGGAAATATCCGTGAGCTTGAAAATGCTATAGAAAGGGCGATGGTCTATTCGGATAGCCCAATAATACAAACTAGGGATCTTCCCCCTCAGATACGGGCGGGTTTTGGAGTCGAAAGTGCTCCTCCCATATCAGCCCTTGATGGATCTATCTTTTCCATTAAGAAGGGCAGCAAGATGTTGGAGCGAGAACTTATAACAAAGGCCCTTGACGAAACCAAGGGTAATAAGACTAAGGCTTCCCACCTTCTGGAGATCAGCCTGCCGGCACTTTTATACAAGATGAAGGACTATGGTCTTGCAGCAGAGACTTAGCAGACAAGCGGCTCGCCTGCAGGAATTAGGAATGGCTGCTAAATCAATCCCACTGCCTTCTTCAGCGGTTCCACTTCAGGGGCAGTCAATATCCTGTACTTGCCAGGCAGTAGTTTTCCCAGGCCTACAGGCCCCATTTTAATACGTATCAGTCTGATGACCGGGTGGTTTACCGTATTGAGCATCAACCTTATCTGGCGTTTCCTACCCTCTTTCAGCACAATTTCCAGAATCGTTGAGCGCCTCGTGGTTTCCAGCACACGCATTTCACAAGGCAATGTCATTTTCCCTTCTATATCTACACCTTGTCGAAGAAGGTCCAGAACTGCCCTTGAAGGTCTCCTTCTTATGGTTGCATGGTAGGTCTTTGTAACCTTGTGGCTTGGATGTAATAGCCGGTGGGCCAGTGCCCCGTCATTTGTGAGGAGGAGCAAACCCTCGCTGTCTTTGTCAAGGCGTCCCACAGGATAGACCCGCCCTGGGACTCTTCCCAGCAGGTCCATTATAGTAGTTCGCCCATAGGGATCACGAACTGTAGTCAGGACCCCTTTGGGTTTGTTAAGCAAAAGATAAATGGGCGACCTTTTCCAAAGAATCCTGGTCTTGTCAACACGAATTTCATTCGTATATGGATCTACCTTTGAACCAAGTTCTGTAACAATCTCGCCATCTATACTAACTCGGCCTGAGCGGATGAGTGTCTCTGCCGTTCTCCTGGAGCACACACCGGCGTTGGCGAGGTATTTTTGCAGTCTTATCATAACGGGCCTATAGCGGTCATCTGCAGCAACATATATGATATCATGATCCTTACAGTGTAATCATATCATAAATTTGGAAATCATGATTTTGCAATGGTAGATCCTTATTTTTTCAGTTTCCTAATAATCCATCTTGTGTCACATTCCGGGAAAGTGGTTGAGAGTTTCCCAATTAGGAATTAAATCTAACCGGCAGACCGTGAAAGAAGAAAAAACAAGACTGATAATATATAACCTGCTCCAGGTTGCGGCCCTGCCGTGGCTGGGTCCTCCGGCCCTGCTATATCTTCTTTCCAGGTCCAAGTACAGGGGCCACCTGGCA
>JAIWFS010000155.1:0-3652 GCA_048631505.1 archaeon
AATCACCGTGCGCTTGCAACCAGGGCAAACAGTCTTGTCACATCCACCGGGCACATTGCCTATGTAAACGTAATGAAGCCCCTGCTTCAAGGCCACCTCTTTGGCCTGTTCCAAGACCTCTACAGGTGTGGGAGGTAGATGGACAAGCTTATACTGGGGGAAAAACCGCGAAAAATGAAGGGGATATTCAGGTCCGAGGTTATCCACAATCCACCCGCACATCTTTTTGATCATTTCCATGTCGTCGGTGTAGGTTGGAATGACCAGGTTGATAATCTCCATCCAGATGCCTCGCCGGTGCAGGGTCTTGAAGGTCTCAAGGACCGGTTCAAGATGCCCGCCGTTCAGATCCCAGTAGATCTTGTCTGAGAAGCTCTTCAGATTGACACTGGCTGCGTCGATCACATCACACAGCCTGTTCAGGGCGGCCTGGTTAATATATGCAGCGCTCACCCAGATATTCTTAATCCCCACCCCTTTCGCCTTTGCCGAAATATCGACCATATATTCATAAAAAGTTGTGGCCTCGGCGTATGTATAGGCAATGCTCTTGCATTTGTATTGCGAGGCCCCCAGGACGACCTCCTCAGGGGGCAGGTTGTAATTGCGGGTCTTGTCCGGACTGGTTTGAGATATCTCCCAGTTCTGGCAGTTCAGGCAGCGAAAATTGCATCCGGCTACTGCGAGAGAAAATGCCTTGCTCCCTGGATAGAAATGCAGAAGCGGCTTTTTTTCAACCGGATCAACATGCACCACGCAAGGGTTACCATAAGAGATAGAAAAGAGTTTTCCCTCGATGTTGACTTTTGTGCGACACCTTCCGCGGTTGCCGGGCAGAACCACACATTCATGGGGGCATGTGCTGCACTGGACCGTGCCATTGGCGAGCTGTTTATAGAAATATGCTTCTTTTACATGGGGATCTGTTGAAGAAAAATGGTCTTTGGCCCATACACACTCCCCTGGAAACAGCAAAGTGCCACAGGTTGCACAAAAGGCTGTCTTTATGAAATGTCTGCGGGTTGTTTTCATTTCCTTTGCCATACATTTAACCCAAGACTAAGCCCTTTGATTATCAGCACTGAGACCATAACGCCTATGATTCCTATTTTGGGGAGAAATAGCAGTCCTGTCAATATTGTACCGCAGGCTGCACCTGCAAGGTCTGCCAAATAAAGGCGTCCTGTAATCTCCGCCCCGGTGCCCCGGGCCATGCGAGAGACAGCGGAAAACTGACACCCGGCTGCAGAGGCTACAAGAAAGATCAGAGATGGAATCACCATATACTGCATGGCAAACAAAGAAATCTGGCTTTTTGCGCCGACCCCGGCAATGGTCGCCACACAGGCCAGTGCAGCCAGTGCAATAAGGGCCGAGTCAGTAGCAAGTACCTGCCAAAGAGTATCCTTTTTTAATCTTCCGGATGCAAAGGCACCCAGAGCAGATCCTATCATAAATATGGTTATAAAGATACAGATTCGCAAGTATACATAGCCGTATATGACCTGAAACAGGAGGAGAAGGGACAACTCAAATGCCATGCCTGCATATCCGGAGGTCATAATCGTGAAACGGAGCAGATCCCTGCGGCATACAAGGACCGCAAATGCCAGGATCGACACAAACATGATGTATTGAAGCGTCTTTGGGCTTTCGGATTTTTTCGTCCACATGTCCAGAAGGTGCCCGAAGGCAGAGGGAGAGAGGTCCCTGTTTGGCGAGACCTTTTTTTCAGTAAGAAGACGACTGAGAATGTCCAAACGGAATGGATCCGTCATGCTGGGCAGTTCATAATCCACCAGGCGTTTTGTCACGATCTTGCGCCTGGCCAGCACCCCTGCAATGCCGGTCGTCAAAGGCGCATCGGAAGCCAGGTAATAATGGGTGATTCCGGGAAAGACCAAAACATGCTTGAAGGTAGTTTCCAGGGCAGCATAAACTGACCGATTTACAGCCAGCCCCTTTTCTTCAAGATAATTTTCAGCACCCACAAGGGTGAATGCAAGTATCCCTTGATCTGTGAGAATCGATTTTACCTCATGAAAAAATTCCTGGCTGTAGAAACGGTTGAGCTGCGCGTTCTCCGGGTCCGGAAGGTCTACAATAATGGCATCGTATTTTGTTTCTGCCTGCTTTACAAAGAGGCGTCCATCACCAACATGTACCTGGACAAAGGGATAGGAAAGGCTCTTGTCAATCAGCTTATCCAGGTCAAGAATAGCAGGATCGAGCTCGACATAATCTATGTGCTTTGGTTTGTGTTTGGCAATCTCCTCAATGGTTCCAAAGACCCCTCCTGCGATCAAAAGGACATTGGCCCCTTGTTCAAGCTGACAGAGCGGAAGATGGGCCACAGACTCCATATCAAGGTCGCCGGTTGAATACAAAGGGATTGCGTCCTGCAGGACATTGATCTGCTCGCCGGTCTTAGAGATCGTAAGTTGTGCAAAGGGTGTGTTCTTATGTACGATCAGTTCTTGACCGGGGAAGCGGAACGAAAGCGTGGACGGATCAAGCGGCCTGGCTGCCAGTATGCCGAGCCCCAGCAGAGCCAGTACCGGAAGGCCTGCATATGAGGTCATCATGGCACCGGCAAGCAGGTTCAGCATCCCAAGGACCACCAGGCTATCCCAGTGGGAGAGGGTGTAAACAAGGACGAGGCTGAACAGGAGCCCGCCGGCAATATCTCCCAGTGTGTCGGCAATATACACCCTGCTTGTAGTATCCTTACCCTTGAGCAGTGCCCCTGCTATGGGTAACATCCCGCCTGCGACGAGACAGTAAGGGATAAGGATCAAGGTGCTTGAGAAAATGGCCGAAGTAAGGCCAAGCATTTCGCCCCGTACCCAGAGGAGCGGGAGGGCTCGTGCAGCCGCAATCTGGAAAAAAGGTAAGACTCCAACCAGGATATGACCTGCAAAAAGCGCCCTTTCCGGCCTTGCCCTTTTGGCTATGGGCACGCCAAGGGCACTGCCAAGACCTGTAAACAGGAGCCATACCCCAAGCACGAGGCCTATGACCAACTCATTGCCTCCAAAGGTGGACATGACCTCCCGGATCATTATAAGCTGAACTGATACGGAAGAAGTCCCCAGGGCGAGGAGGCAGACCCAGAATTTCTTCTTGCGGGAAGAGCCTTTGTATCCTGTCATCATTTAACTAATACAGAGATCGTCAAATAGTTGAGTCGTTGAGTCGTTGAGTCGGAAAATAAATATGTTAAATCAGCATATTAGAGCTTCAACTACATCAAGTGTCCAATTTCTATGCAAACCATATAAATCCAAATAATAATAACTACTTAACTAATCAACTACTGACCCACTTAACGAGGTCTGTAATCAGAAAAACCATTTGCAAAACTAATGAGGTGCATGAATCTCAGGCTGCTGCTCTTGCTCTGTAAACCAACATGGCGTCTCTGGGGGACTTGGTCCGCCCGCAAACAGGCTATCCGGATCTTCAAGGACAAGGGCGTATTTTAACACGTCATCCATATGCTCAATCGACCGGATATGAATAGAGCGTGTCACCTTGGCAGGAATTTCTTTTAATTCTCTCTCATTTTCCTTTGGCATTAGAACATGTTCAATACCACCGCGTCTCGCAGCAAGGAGCTTCTCTTTAAGGCCACCTATCGGGAGTATCCTGC
>JAIWFS010000156.1:0-3637 GCA_048631505.1 archaeon
ACTTCATGAATTGTATTTTGACGCATTGACACCCAAGAGCGTCAAACCAGGCCAAAAGATCGGCAAGGCCCTGGAGGAATCACACGGTTCTTTTGATCAGTGGTGGGTAAAATTCAGGGCCACTGCTATGGCAGTGAGGGCTTGGGGCGTACTTGCGTGGGACAATCAATCAAGACGACTTGTAATTTTCGGTTTGGACAATGACTCAGAATGGCCCTTGGGTCTTGAACCCTTGCTGGTTGTGGATATGGCTGAACATGCGTACGTACTGGATTTTATAGGGCAACCTTTGGCCTATCTGGATGCCTGGCTGGCAAGAGTTAACTGGGTGGTTGTGGATTCCAGGCTGGCCAGGGCCTCAGAAAAATAACAAAGGGAGAATAATGATGGATGTTAGAAAGGCCGTGGTCCCGGTAGCAGGCCTTGGAACAAGATTTTTACCCGCCACAAAGGCCATTCCCAAAGAAATGCTGACCGTAGTGGACCGGCCAACCATTCAGTACATTGTGGAAGAGATAGTTGCATCCGGCATCAAAGAGGTAGTTCTGGTAACTGCCTCCGGGAAGTCAGCCATTGAAAACCATTTTGATTATTCCTTTGAACTTGAAACTTTTTTAGCCCAGAAGGGTAAGCTGGATCTTCTCAGGGAAGTTCGACACATTTCAGGTCTTATCGAGGTTGTTTCGGTCCGGCAGAAAGAACCCCTGGGCCTCGGACACGCCATAAAAGTCACAGAGCGGGTAATCGGCAATGAGCCATTTGTAGTTGTGCTCGGCGACGACATGGTAGAGGCCAAGGTCCCATGTGTTTTTCAGATGTTAAAGGTCTTTGAAGAATTTCAGAACTCCGTTGTCGCTGTGCAAAAGGTTCCTTTGGATGAAGCTCACAAATATGGGATAGTAGAGGGTGAAAAAGTGGCAGAAGGGGTCTACAAGGTGCAGAGACTTGTTGAAAAGCCTGCGCCTGGTACTTCTAAGTCCGATCTTGCCATAATTGGCCGGTATGTATTAAGGCCTGAGATATATGGTTGCCTTCACAGGACTCTTCCAGGGGTGGGCGGTGAAATCCAGCTAACAGACGCCCTGGACTGTCTCCGAAAAGAACAGGGACTCTATGCTTATGAGTTCAAGGGCAGTAGATATGACGCCGGAGACAAAATGGGATACCTTCAGGCTACTGTGAATTATGCCCTTGCACATCCGGATCTTGGTGGAAGATTTAAGGAGTACCTGAAGAAACTGGTCGCTAATCTGGATGAGTGAGGAATGTTCTTCCAGGGCGAGGGATGAAACACCTGTTGAACTTAATTCCCCTGGCTGCAATCAACTAATAGATGTTGTAGTGCCCTTGCCCATATACACGGCCCTTACCTACATCTTGTCAGGACATACTCTTTTCCCCGCTAAAGGTTCCAGGGTCCTGGTTCCTGTAGGTCGCAGAAACATGGTCGGGGTGGCATGGGGAACCCCTGCAAAAAAGCCACCCTCTGTGGATTTGAAAAAGGTCAAAAGGATACTTGACCAAGGACCTCTCTTACCTGAATCCCTTATCAGTTTTCTTGAATGGACCTCATCATATTATTTTTATCCCATAGGACAGGTAATGGCAGAGGCCTTGCCACCGGGGCTTTTATCCGCCCGAAATCGACGCATATCCCAGATAAGTAATGGTTTGCCAAAGAGCAGGGATTGCCGGCCGGAGTTTCTGCCCTGGTCAACCGAGATTCCCTCGCAGCTCACCAAAGAGCAGGAACTAGTATTTAATGCCATTTGTGATGCCCTTGCTACCAGGTCCTATCACCCCATACTTGTGCACGGAGTAACCGGCAGCGGAAAGACAGAGGTCTATCTTCGGGCCGCTAAAGAGTGTGTCAAACAAAACCGAAGCGTGTTGGTGTTGGTGCCTGAGATTGCCATGACAACCCAGGCCGTGGGCTGGTTCGTTGGCAGGTTCGGTGAGGAGGTGACAGTGCTTCACAGCGGCCTGACAGAGGCCCAGAGGCGTAATCAGTGGTTCAGGATAAAAAAGGGAAAGAGCAGAATAGTTGTCGGGACCCGATCTGCCATTTTTGCACCTTTATCCGATATTGGTCTTATTGTAGTGGATGAGGAACACGATCCCTCGTACAAACAGTCTGAAAAATTCCGATACCAGGCAAGGGATATGGCCCTGTTACGTGGCCGGATGTCAGAGGCAACAGTGATTCTGGGATCTGCCACTCCGTCTGTATCAAGTTTTAAGAACGCCCTTTCGGGCAAATATCAGTTGGTTACTATGGGAAAACGAGTGGCCAAACGGTCTCTTCCCGAGGTAGTAGTGGTGGATCGCAGGAAAAAAGAGAAAAAGGATCAACATCATAAATTGGAGTCAGCAAGACCTGAATGGCTCTCCAAAGAACTTAAAGATGCGGCAAGGGATACCTTAGAAAGAGGAGAGCAGGTCCTGCTGTTTCTCAACAGGCGTGGTTTTGCAACCTATATTTTTTGTCCTGATTGCGGACATGTGTTCAGGTGCCCCCACTGTGAGGTCACGCTTACGTGGCATCGTGGAAATAAAAGGACGAAAAGCGAAAAAGACGGGGTGCTTCGCTGCCACTACTGCGGGATGGAATCGCCTGCCCTGCCTGTCTGCCCGCAATGCATGGGGCAGGCGGTCAAGGCCTTTGGCTATGGCACTGAAAGAATTGCAGCCGACCTTGAGGAGATTTTCCCCGGTGCCAGGATCGCACGGCTGGACCGGGATACAGTACGAACCCGAAGGTATATGGAAGAGGTTATCCTTGATTTCCGGAAAGGGCGTCTTGATATACTTGTGGGTACCCAGATGATCACCAAAGGTCATGACTTTCCCGGCCTTACCCTGGTAGGCATATTATGCGCGGATTTATCCCTGAATTTCCCCGAATATCATGCAACTGAGAGGACTTTCCAACTCCTTGCCCAGGTGGCGGGCAGGGCAGGACGCGGAGAACGGCCCGGCCGGGTTTTAATTCAGACGTGGTTGCCTGATCACTATGTTCTGGACTGCGCGATTACCCATGACTTTAATGCCTTTTATGAAAAGGAATCGAAGTTTAGAAAGGCCCTGGGATATCCGCCTTTTGGACGATTGATTAATCTTCGTTTCTCAGGCCGGAAAAAGACCCAAGTCTGCGACACTGCGGGCAATGTGGCAAGATTGGCAAAGAAACTGGCAAAAGGTATTAAGAGTACCGGTGGATCTCAAGTTGAAGTCCTGGGGCCTGCTCCAGCACCCAGAGCAAAAATCAAAGACCGTTATCGGTGGCAGATACTCTTAAAGTCCTCATCGCTTTCAAATCTAAGGACATTGTGCTCTGGTCTTCTGTCAAGGAAAGCAGACATGGTACCATCCAGTGTAAGAATGGAAGTGGATGTGGATCCGTACAGTCTGCTTTGATTTCATCAGCCGTGTCATACCTGAACTAAGGGCCTGGAAAAAAATAACTCGGCAATTAAATAATCTGGGTTTATTGCTTGCAATGATTAATAAATTATGCTTAAATTAAGTTGCTTAAAGAAAGCAACGCAATGAAAAAAAATCCATTTTATCTCAAAGAAATACCTGTTGACGCCCCTTTTTGTGACCGGGAGAAAGAGCTTGCCGACCTTATCTCCTA
>JAIWFS010000157.1:0-3630 GCA_048631505.1 archaeon
ATACCTTAACTTTAGGCACTTCAAACTTTAGCTCACTTTAGGCACTTTTCCGGTCATCCCTGTCGGGATTAATCGCATTTTGAAAATCCGCAAGACCGGCAGAGGAAACAGCCGCCCTCCGGCTCAAGCACCGCCCCGCACTCAGGACAACTCATAAAAGCCGGGTTTGCTTTTTCTATCTCTAGCCCGCTTGCGGAGGCCAGCACCTTGGCAATGGCGTCAGGGCAAGAAAGAATCTGGCCTCCTTCATGCCAGATGGGAGACGGACAACGGATGCCGGCAAGCTGGCTTACAATGGACTGGACCCTGATCCCGGAACGGAGTGCCAGGGAAATCAGTCTACTCTCAGCCTCAATCTGACAGGCTGCGCACCCACCGGTCTTACCCATCTGGGCAAATACCTCACATATATCTTTATCATCCCAGTTAACAGTTACATAGAGATTCCCGCACCCTGTCCGCACCCTCTCTGTAATACCCCGGGTCTTAAGTGGTCTGGGCCTTGGAGCGATCTTCCCGTTTGTACCCACCTGCATGATTGTTTCTGCTGCGTCGGCCCCTTCTTTCTCCTTTTTCAGACTTAAGACCTGGACCGGCCTGCTACCGCTACGGTAGATAGTTATGCCCTTAAGCCCCTGATTCCAGGCCAACAGGTATGCACTCCGGATGGAGTCCTTGGTTGCATCATCAGGGAAGTTAATGGTTTTAGAGACCGCATTATCAATGTCTCTCTGGAATGCGGCCTGGATGGCTATATGGTCCTCGGGTGAGACGTCCATGGAGGTGACGAATATTCTCCTCAGGTCTTCCGGTACCTCATCCAGACCCTGGACTGATCCGACTTCTGCAATCTTTTCCATCAAGGCATCAGAGTATTTGCCAGCGGCTTCCATGGCCTTTACAAACAGGGGATGTGTCTCAACCAGCTCTGTACCATCCAGTACGCGCCGGATGTAGCTGATTGCAAACAGAGGCTCAATGCCGCTTGATGCCCCTGCAATAATGCTGATGGTGCCGGTTGGTGCGATAGTGGTGGTAGTGGCGTTTCTCATAAAAGGGGTTTCCGGACTATCGTAAATGCTTCCTTTGTAGGCAGGGAAATTCCCCCGTTTTTTCGCAAGTTCCGCAGAGGCTGCCTTTGACTCCTTGTCCATAAAAGACATGAGTTCCTCAGCCAGGGAAACGGCCCGGTCAGAGTTATAGGGAATATCCAAACATATCAGGAGATCAGCAAAGCCCATCACCCCAAGGCCGATCTTCCTGGTTCGGAGAGTCATGTTGCGGATCTCTTCAAGGGGAAACTTGTTGGCATCTATCACATTGTCCAAAAAGTGGACCGCCTGCCACACGGTCTCCTTAAGGGCCGGGTAGTCTATCTCGCCATGTTTCACAAACCTGCCCAGGTTAATTGATCCCAGGTTACATGACTCGTAGGGTAGAAGTGGCTGCTCGCCACAGTTGTGGACTACAAACCCGTTGGCATCAAAGGCGTGAATCCCGGCTACGGAAACATCATAAACATCCTCAACCCCATCTGGTTCAATGTCCTTGACAGTTGCAACAAACCGCTCCCTGTTGGGACGCCGGTCATACCTGCCCAGAAGTCTCTCAAGCCTTTTTGCCTTCTCTGAATCGGTCAGACCTATAACCTCATGGAACCTTTGGAGATTGTCTTTTGACAGCACCAGTTCGTGTTGAGCCCGTGTCTTATAAGCGCGATGCCCGCCTCGCCCGTCCGGGAGCAGACTTTTTCCAGCCTGTCTCCGGTACCTGTAAATCCGGCTGGCAATACCAACACGCAGGAGCATGCGCTGAACGGTTTCCAGCATGGTAAGGTCGCTCTGGGAAAGTCTCAGGCTCACACCTTTAGCCTGGCTGCCCTGGATAGATCCGTCTGCATCAAAAATGCCCCCCAAGAAACCCTTGTAAAATGCAAAAGAGCATTTCTCGAGTTCCGGAGTAATAGTCTTGTTGCCGGGCTTCAGACCAAGCTGAGCAGCAACCTTCTTGATGTATCCAAGGGAGAGGCGATACTCTTTCCTGCCGGGCACTTCCATCCATCCCTTGAAATCAGATCTGTGCGGAAGCTTCAAGGCATGTTCCAATACCCTTTCCATGACCGCCTGTGGGCCATGACCAGCCCAGTACTCACCATTTACAACGGCCCTTGGCACCCAGACTGACAGCACGGCCTTATCTTCCTTGAGGGTCCCGTCACCTATGAGCAGACCAAGCAGATACCCTTCGTCCTCTCCGTAAGGACCTTCCCAGGATTTCAGGCTGCGGTGGTTATTGATAAGAATCTTATCCCCGGTCCTGAGATCACCGGCCTTGATCCAGCCGGTCTTAATTCCCTTTCGGGTGACCTTCTCTGCCTTTAAAACCAGGTGATCACTGGTAAGTCTCAAGGAATAACCTTCCTGGGTGCGAAGGCGGAGGACCTCTTTCTGCCCGGTGCAGAAAAATCCGTCAGACACAATCGGATAGGTATCACCGTCCAGCACCACATTTCCCCTGTATCCTGTGATATCTGATACCTGGCGTGGTCCCTCCGACGTCTGGACAAAGGTATCTTTGGTCACACAAGGATTCGTGCTTTCGATCTGTCCCAGGTCAGGAGTAGGATTTGTCCTGTTGATCCTGTCCAGGAATACGATCCCGGGTTCACCGCTACTCCAGGCCGACTCCACTATCTTGTCAAAAATAGCCGATGCTGATATCCAGCGGACCTCTTTGCCGGTCCTGGGGTTGACCAGCGCGTAGTCCTCCCCACGCTCAACCGCCTCCATAAATTTCTCTGTCAACGCCACGGAAATATTGAAGTTGTTGAGCCTGTCAATACGCGTCTTGGTAGTAATAAATTCCTCAATATCAGGGTGATCCACTCTTAGAATAGCCATGTTGGCACCACGCCTGGTACCACCCTGCTTGACGGTCTCGGTAGCCACATCAAATATGGTCATAAAGGAAATCGGGCCGCTTGCGATTCCCTGCGTGGATTTGACCCGGTCTCCCTTAGGACGTATCCGTGAGAAGGAAAAGCCTGTGCCTCCCCCGCTCTTATGAATCATGGCAGTATGCTGTATTGCCTCAAAAATGCTTTCAATGGAGTCATCAATTGGAAGCACGAAACACGCAGAGAGCTGTCCAAGCTCTCTGCCCGCATTCATTAAGGTCGGCGAATTGGGCATAAACCGAAGAGAGGTCATGATTTCATAAAAAGTCTCGGCAAGGGCGTCTACATCGGCATTCTCATCGTACATAAGATCTGCCTTGGCAATTGTCCTTGCCACCCTCCTGAACATCTCTTCAGGAGTTTCAAAATTTTTGCCCTGCTCGTCTTTCTTCAGATATCTACGGGCCAACACAACAAGTGCGTTATTAGTCAGCAGCAGATCTGTATTTGGAAGACTACTGGCTGGACTTGATGAAGCCGGTCGGCTGGATTCTTTTAAATTTGCCATGATATATGCCTACTCTCCGGAAATCTCCCACCCTGCCCCTGTCTGCGTGCTATGCACAGGCAGGTCCAGAGTATTTTGAGCAAAATTCATTTTTGCAATGGAATCGTTAATAAATATATTCGATATATGGCGTCCTTCATAGCAAGCCAAAAGAAGTTTATACTTT
>JAIWFS010000158.1:0-3310 GCA_048631505.1 archaeon
AAAATAACGTAAAGCATAAGAAAAGGCCGAAACCGGCACCATATGTCTGGGCAGCAATTACCTTCCTGTCTATAGGGCTCCTTTTCATAGCACCCGGGGTGGACCTGCCGCTGGTCGTGCATCGAATAGCCTGGCCACTCAGCCGTCTCTTGATAATCATGGCCCTTAGCCTCGGCTTGAGTGCTCTGGTAGAAGGAATGGGTTGGTCTGAAATAGTTGCGAGACTATCCAGACCACTCATGCGTACGGGCAACTTCAGTGACTGGAGCGGGACTGCCTTTACAACAGCCTTTCTCTCAGGTGTCGCTGCAAATACCATTCTATGGAATGCGTATAAAGAGAAAAAATTAAGCAGACGAGAGATGCTTCTGGCCACACTCTTGAACCTGGGGCTTCCTTCCTACACGCTGCATCTCCCAACTACCATTGCCATCATTATACCCCTGGTCGGGACGGCCGGATTGATATACGTAAGCCTAACCCTTGTGGCTGCATTGCTCAGGACCGTATTTGTCCTCATCCTGGGCCGCTTAATCCTGTCATCACCAAAGAAAATGGGGAAACCAGTGCAGGAACATCAAAACAAAGAAGAATTGGAACCACGAAAGGAGCGAGTAAAAAAACTCCTGGCCCAATACGTCCCGGGCCGCCTGAGCCAGATCGCCATGTATACCGTGCCCATCTATATTATGGTAGTTCTCCTTCAGCAATGGGAATTTTTTGAGTGGCTTCAGGACAAGAGCGCATCAATCATTGCCATTGAGGCCCTGCCTGTGGAAGGCATATCTGTGGTAGTATTCAGTATAGTTGCGGAATTCACAGCCGGAGCTGCCGCAGCCGGGGCCATGCTGAGTGCAGGAGTGCTCACTGTGAAAGAAACCGTGCTGGCACTTCTTTTCGGCAGTGTAATTGCAACCCCTGTAAGGGCCCTGAGACACCAACTTCCGAGATATCTGGGCATCTTTCAGCCGAAAATGGGTATAATCATACTCATGATGGGTCAAACTCTGCGTGTTATAAGCGTTGTGATAGTGGGTGTTATATATTTTCTCATGTATTGATTTGAAAAGAGTAAATTATGAAAAAAACCTCGTATTTTCTGTCATTATCCCTATTTCTCCTGGCATTTTTAGCGGCCTTTGACCCCCCGGCCTGGTCTGAAGTAAACAAAAATAAGGATAATATCCTCATGGTTAGTATCGACGTGACACTGGATATGGAAAACCGCCGGATAAAGGGAAAGGCCTCAACAGAACTCCCCATGGAACAACCTGTACGGATACATGTGGGAGGCGTGGAGTTAGACCGTGTCACCCTTGCGGGGCAAACCATAAATCCTTCCATTGAAGACGACTCTTTCAGTGTTGTAGCTTCCGGCAGAAACAGGTTGCTCAGGATTCAATTTCATAGAGATTTTCCACCCTTGAGCCCCGGGACCGGCGCAAAAAATGACCATACAATGACGGATAGCTTCATAGACACAAAAGGCGTTGTATTGCTTGATGGCTGGTGTCCGACATTGGAGGGGCTTGCCCGCTACGAGCTCAAAGCCGCAGTGCCTGCTGATTTTAAAGCCGTGTCTGAAGCAGATGCCGTAAAGATAGAATCCCGGGAAAAGACAAGTATCTATATCTTTGAATTCCCCTATCCAAGGACCGGCATTTCACTGGTTGCAGGCCCGTATCAAGTCAGCCTGGAACGTCACAAGGGTATTGAGATTGCTGCATACTTTTTCCCTGAGGATAAAGAACTCGCTCAGAAATACATTGACAAATCCAGACACTATCTTGATCTCTATGAAGGCCTCCTTGGCCCATACCCGTTTAAGCGATTTGCAATAGTGGAAAACCGTGCCCCCACAGGCTATGGCCTCTCCACTTACACCCTTCTCGGGCAAGAGGTGGCAAGACTCCCATTCATTGTTGACACCTCCCTGGGCCACGAGATACTCCACTCATGGTTTGGAAACTCTGTCTATGTGGACCCAAAAGAAGGTAACTGGAGTGAAGGGCTTACTACATACCTGGCAGACTATCTGTATGAAAAACAGAAAGGCCGGGGCAGCGACTACAGGCATCGATTGCTTGTGGACTACCAGAGCTACGTCCATGAAGACAAAGCCATGTCCCTTGCACAGTTCAGGTTTAGGACAGACAGAGCCTCAAAGGCCGTAGGTTATGGCAAAGGGGCGATGTTGTTTCACATGTTGAAACAGGAGATAGGTGAAGATGCCTTTAACAAGGCCCTGAAAAGATTTGTCCTGGATTACCGGTTCAAGATGGCAGGCTGGAGCGAGTTGAAAGCAGTCTTTTCAGACACCGGGGAAAAGGACCTTTCTGTCTTTTTTGACCAATGGCTTGAAAGAAAAGACGTGCCGGTACTCACCATTAGCAAGGGAAATATCACTTATCAGGGCAGCGGGCTCCAAAGTCAAAAACTAACTATACACCAGGGTACGGAAAGCCCTTACTCCCTGTTAGTGCCTCTGGTATTAGAAACCACATCCGGGGAAGTGCGCCGCAGTGTCCGTATAAAGGATGAAAAGGAATCTGTGGATATCGAAATCAAAGGGCAGCCCCTTTGCGTGACTTTGGACCCGGACTACGATCTTATGCGCAAGCTGGATTCCTCCGAGAGTCCCCCTGTGCTCTCCCGCCTCCTGGGATCAGAACACAAGTTCTTTGTGCTCCCTTCGCAAGGTCCGGAAATCTATGGTCAATTTGCTGTTTTTCTTCAATCACTGGGATTTGAAGAAAAAAATATTGACAGCCTGACCGACTCAGACCTGAACAAAGGTTCCTTGCTCATACTTGGAGATCCTGCTCCGAGGCTTGAACGACTGACTGGGGAAATGCCGGGCCCGGACAATGGAGTCATCATCACTATTAAAGAAAATCCCATAAACCCGGCAGGTGTCGTGGCCCTGGTAAAAGCCGGTTCTTCAAAAGAACTGGAGCTTATCTTGAGAAAACTTACTCACTATGGGCGCTACAGCACATTGAGGTTCAAGGACGGCAAACTGATGGAAAAACACACAGCAGGCACTCAGAATGGAATACGCTTGGCGCTGCAAACCGAAATTATGGGAATTGCTGCCAGTGATCTTTCTCCGGTGGACCGGATAATCAACGACGTATCTGAAAAACGGGTAATCTATGTTGGAGAATTTCACGACAGGTTTAACCATCACATGGCCCAACTGAGGATCATCCAGGGGCTTGATAGACTGGATCGCCGCCTTGCCGTAGGCATGGAGATGTTCCAGCGCCCGTTTCAGGATGTAATCGACAGATATCTGGACGGTCAGATA
>JAIWFS010000158.1:3320-3604 GCA_048631505.1 archaeon
TCACCTCTACCGCCCGATCATAGAGTACTGCAAGGAGCATGATATCCCGATCCTGGCACTCAACCTTCCGGCGGAAATTTCAAAAAAGGTAGCAAGAAGGGGCCTTGAGTCCCTGTCAGACGAAGAGTTGGAACAGGTACCGGTGGAGCTTGACTGGTCAAATACGGTCTATAAAACACGTTTGATACAAATTTTTGAAGAACACCCTGAAAACGAAATCAAGAATTTTGACGACTTTTATCAGGCCCAGGTCCTTTGGGATGAAACAATGGCGCAGAGCGTCC
>JAIWFS010000159.1:0-3538 GCA_048631505.1 archaeon
GGGGGAAGGAAGGGGATTTTCCTAATACAGCCTGGAGTTATTGAGAACTTACGAAAGAATGCCTTAAATATTCAATATTCAATCGAAAATATTCAATCATTTGAAGACAGTGAAAATAGCCAATACAATTTTTTGCCACAAAATGCATAAAAATAATTCCTAAGGTACTAAAAGGTGATCACCTCAAAACCTTCTTCCCTATAGCGGGCAATCCCCGGATGACCTTTCATATCACCCAGGAGTCTCACGCCTTCGGCCTTCACAGCCTCCAAAGTGCCCATTTTATGTGAACAGGCCTGGCAGGCCCCGTCTATAAGATCAAGCTCCCTGGCCTTTCGATAAAGCTCATACATAGGATTGCCTTCCTTTGCCAGTTCCGGGATAAGCTTGGTGGCAGAGCCCTCAATGACGATTTTGACGTCATACCCCCTTTCCTTCATATCCAGGGCATTCAAGAGTACGTGGATAAAACACATGAAATCCCCGTTAAAGGCAAACAACGCTATTTTTTTCATTTATTTCTCCTTTTTATAGCTAATGCCAAAACGAAAACCTCGAAATATGGTTTTCAGACTTACCCGGAAATTTTCAACACGCTGAGATTGCTTTCTTTTTTGAATCCAAAATTCGCAATCCAAAATCCAAAATCGTGCCTGAACTGGGTTTTCGTTCAGGCACCAACTATTCCTCGGGCAGTGCCTTAGCGATCTTTTTACCAAGCTCGTAACAGGCATCTATACCCTTTTCATCGGGCACATAATTGATTCTGACACCGGGATCGATGATATCAAATTTCATCTGTTCAAATTCGCTGTTTATCAGTTTAACAGCCTCTCCGCTCCAGCCATATGAACCGAAGGCGGCCGCCACCTTATTCAGAGGCTTTAGCCCCTTCATATATGTCAAAAAGTCGCTCACTGTGGGAAAGAGCCCATTGTTTAAGGTAGGTGACCCCATAACAATTGCCCCTGCATCGACTACTTCAGTTATGATATCACTTCGGTGGCAGCTCCGCAGGTGCATGGGGCGGGCATCCACCCCTTCCTCGGCAAGGGAGGCCACAATGGTTTCGGCCATGGTCTCTGTGCTGTGCCACATTGTATCAAAAATGACAACTGCTTTTCTCTTGGGCTTCTGCAGACTCCATTCCACATAGCTGTTGATGATCTTTTCAGGATCTTTTCTCCAGATAATGCCATGATCAGGACAGATCATGTCAATGGCCAGCCCCATCTCTTTCACCTTGTCCACCAGCTTGAGTATCAAGGGGGCGTAAAGGAGCAGGATGTTGGCAAAGTACTTCTTGGCATGGGGCATAATCGCCTCTCCAACTTCGTCATCAAACCTTTCAACTCCTGCATAGTGCTGTCCAAAACCATCGCTGGAAAAAAGGATCTTATCCTCATTTACATAGGTAAACATGCTATCCGGCCAGTGGAGCATCCTGGTTTCCAGGAAAGTGAGGGTTCGCTTTCCCAGACTCAATTCCTCTCCATTTTCCACCGGCTGATAATTCCACTTCTGTGAAAAATGCCGTGAGATATTTTTGTGCCCCATCTTGGAACAATATAGAGGTTTGTCCTCACCAATCCTGTGCATAATCCTGGGCAGGCCCCCTGTGTGATCCATTTCGGTGTGGTTGCTGATCACATAGTCAATCTTTTTTGGATCCACTATCTGACTGATGCTTGCAATCAGTTCATCTGCAAATTCCTTTTTCACAGTGTCAATAAGCGCAATTTTTTCATCCATAATCAGGAATGAGTTATAGGTGCTTCCCTGATAAGTGGAATACCCGTGAAAATCCCTGATGTGCCAATCAATTACGCCCAGCCAGTAAATGCCTTTTGAAATTTCAACCGGTTTCATTTTTTTATTTTCCTCCTTAATGGCTCTTTGAAATTCAGTTTTTGATTATCTTGATTGTAATTTCTTCTTCGTAATTGAAATCTGTGTCGATTTCAGATGAAAACTCCTGCTTCAGCTCTTCGGGTAAAAGACCGAGCAATAATTGCAGGGCAATGTGCGCCGCTTCCAGGCCCACATCACGCTGCTTGTACTGAAACACCATGTTGTACACACCGGTTTGCCCGGCACTGCGCGTGCGTCCGAAGGAAACATCCGAGCCGGCAATATTTTGTAACTCCAGCGATGCATGCTCCCAGATGTGGCCCATCCAGGTACCTTCATCCTCGCGCATCCTGCGGATAAAGCCACCGGGCTGAGCCAACTTCACCGAGCGCTCCAGAGCCTGCAGGGCATCATCTGTCTGCCCCTGCGCTTGGTAGGCCAGCGCCAGGTGCGCCAAGGTCCCGATCTGGCGGTAGACATTGTGGGTGCCTTCGGCGCGGGCCAGCAGCGCCTTCAACAACCGTACCGCCTCCCGCAGGCTGGCGTCTGTCCCCTGGGCTATGAGCACCCGGGCCCTTGTAACGATCGGGAGTTCGAGCAACATGAAGGTGTAGCCGGACGGCATGTCCACGGGGTTTGTCTCTGCCCAGCGCCTCGCCGGCTGCAAATCGCCCTGGGAGACGGCTAGACGCGCCTTAAAGGAATCGAGTTCATGGAGTCGTTCCATGATCCCCATTTCGAGGGCAAAGTTACGCATCGCGCCCAGTGTCTCATTTGCTTTGTCAGGCTTCCCTTGCACCTGATAGGTCAAGGCCAGAGACACCGCGCTGTCGTGAACCATCCCATAGTGCCCCCCGTAGCGAAGCTCAAACACTGCCGCGAGGTATTGGCTAGCCGTCTCGAGATGGTTCCACTCGTAGCTGATGCGTCCCAACAACCAATTGGCGATAACCACGCTGATCGTCAGTCTGGCTTTATCAGCTACCTGTTGGACCCGGTGGAGGACCTGGGCTGCCTGATGGAGATTCCCGGCCCGTATGTGAACGTAGGCCTGGCCAATCAGCATCCTGGTGATGACTGTGTCGGGCAGTGCGCCAGCCTCGCCGAGGAAATCGCTCAGCGCTCGCAGCGCAGTCTCTGTCTGTCCTGTCATTTGATATGCCAACGCCAGGATTAGTATAGCAAAAGAACGAGCAAAGGCGTACGCAGAGGGAAGGTTTTCTAAAGCGTTTAGGGCTCTTTCCAGGGCCTGGTTACCTTGACCGTCCCACGCAAGAACCGCGCTCCAGAGCGCGTCGATCTCCCCCTGCAAGCTCTGCGTAAACTCAGCTCCAACATCTGGACCGGCGCTCAAGTGGGTCTCTGCTATCTGTAAGAGTGGCGGAATTCCACCAATCTCGTTTCGTATGTCCAAAACCCAGGCTCTGGACACAAGAAGCGCTGGCCGCACTTGAATCGTTTCTTCGGGCAACAAATTCAACCATCGTTCCAGAGTGTTAAAATCCTCCCGGTTCATGGTATCGTGCCTGTTCTGCTCAACCAATAGGGCGGCCCCTTCCACGTCCCCGGCGGCCAGGATATGAATCAGGGCTTCTCCAATAAACCCGTTTCCCGCCAGCCAAGCACTAGCTTTGCTATGCAGCGTGGCCAGCTTATCACTGTTCAATTGGTCTTGCAGTCTACGGCG
>JAIWFS010000160.1:0-3535 GCA_048631505.1 archaeon
TACTTGAAAAGGAATGCGAGTTTCAAATGGCTGCAAACGGGATCATAGGCCTTGAAACCGCCATACCCCTATCGCTGAACCTAGTAAGAGATGGTTTTATTTCAGCGTCTCAAATGATCAGATGTATGTCCATTTCTCCCTCCAAAATTCTGGGTGTGCCGGAAGGAAGCCTGAAGGATGGAAATTCTGCAGATATATGTATCATAGATCCGGAGGCGATTTTTACCTTAACCCGCGAGTCTCTTCATTCCTTGAGTTACAACAGCCCATTTCTAGAAAAAGATCTCCAAGGTAAAGCCATTCTCACTCTTGTTGACGGCCGCCCGGTATTCGACCCTACAGGAATACTTAGAGTGCACTCGCTTTCCGGCACATCCTAGCCGAATATCTCCGGCCAGGCCTGATCACATTCAATAGCTCTGTCAATTCTGTCGATAAGTACTGCGAGGGGCAATTGTTCACCCCCATATAGCAGGCGGCCAAGGTGTGTAAATGGTCACGTTGGAGGTATTTATATGAGTTCTGTGCATTCTGAGGATCTCTTCACAGATGCAACGGATAGCCCAAGTGCTACTAGACCCAAAATCCTGATAGTTGATGACGACCAAAGCCTCAGGGAATTTTTGGAGATACTCCTTGCCAAGGAAGGTTACGGTGTATGTTCCGCGCCCAGTGGGGAAAAGGCTCTTCGACTCATGGATAGCGAAAATGTATCCATGGTCATAAGTGACGTGAAGATGCCTGGCATAGATGGGATGACTTTACTGAAAGAAATCAAGACTAAGCACGCAGATGTCCCTGTAATACTGATTACTGCCTTTGCCTCCTTGGATACCGCAATGGCGGCAATGAAAGAGGGGGCCTGGGACTATCTTACCAAGCCCTTTCGGATAGAAGAAATCAGGGAGGTTGTGGGAAAAGCCCTTGAAACGAGACCAAAGGCCCAGTCCTTGATCAGAGATACTGCTGACAAGATCTATAAGCTTGACAATATGTTGACCAAAAGCCCTGTTATGCTAAAAATATTCCAGCTAATACCCAGGATAGCATCCAGTCCTTCCAGTGTGCTCATATCCGGTGAAAGTGGCACAGGGAAAGAGCTTGCTGCACGAGCCATTCATAACCTTGGAGTCCGCAAGGACAAGCCCTTTGTAGTTATTAACTGCGGAGGCATCCCGGAGAATCTCCTTGAAAGCGAGCTGTTTGGCCACAAAAGAGGGGCCTTTACCGGTGCTGATCGTGAAAAACAAGGTCTCTTTGCCATAGCCAGTCAAGGCACTATCTTTCTTGATGAAATCGGAGAACTGCCCATGACCCTCCAGGTCAAACTGTTGAGAGTCGTGCAACAGAAGTCCTTTACATCTCTTGGCGACACCAAAGAAAGGAAGGTAGATGTGAGGATATTGGCAGCCACTAACCGTGACCTGGAAAAGGAAGTAATAACCGGGCGATTCAGGGAAGACCTGTATTACAGACTGAACGTAATCCAAATTCGTATGCCACCATTAAGAGAACGTCCTGAAGACATTTCCCTCCTGGTCCAGTACTTCCTGGACAAGTATTCCAAAGAACAAAATAAGGCCGTACAGGGCATATCCAGCTTTGCCATGGATGCATTACAGAAATACTCGTTCCCGGGAAACGTGAGAGAACTGGAAAATATCATCGAAAGGAGTGTGGCCCTTGCCACCTCAAATCTTCTGCTTCCTGAAAGCCTGTCTCTGGCTGAGTTCAAGCAGCAAAAAACCGCCGAATCCAGCCCCTTTTCTTACGAACCGTGCCTGGGGCCTGAAGGTTTAGACCTTGAGCAGTTCCTCAGCCATATAGAAAAAACTCTTCTAAAAAAGGCGCTCGAGAAGACAAACGGGGTAAAGACCGAAGCTGCCGGCATCCTCGGCCTTAACTTCAGGTCCTTTAGATATCGTCTATCAAAGTATGCCCTCTAAGAACTCAAGTGGCCGACTGTTTTACTGTATAACTGCAGGCCGACTGACTATCCTGGTTCTGCTGCTCTGCAGCACCTATCTCCTACCCAGATATTTTGCCGATGCTTTTAGCAAAGTGACCCAGTTGTCCCTGATCCTGGGAGGGGCATTTTTTCTCACTGCTGTTTATATCATATGGTACAAAAAGAGGGGGCTGAATAAATGGCTCCTCTATATCCAGACACTATTTGACGTCATACTGGTGAATCTTGCCGTATTTTGGACCGGTGGGCCTGGAAGCCCGCTTGTATTTCTATATCCGATTGCCATTCTCACAGCATGTATTCTTGGTAGTCAAAAGGAAGGCGCTGCATCAACCTTCCTGTGTGTCGTCAGCTACGCTGCCCTTTTCTGGCTCTGTGAAATACCGGAGGACAGGTTTAATGATGCTTTATACACATTCTTTATCACCATAGCGTCCTTTAACATCATTGCATCTTTAGGAATTGTCCTTGCAAAACGTCTTCATTACACAGAAAAAAAGCTGTCAGATACCAAGGTGGATCTGCGCCGTATGGAGGAAATCCATCGCCATCTTGCAGACAGCATCCAGTCAGGTCTGATCACAGTAGATGAAAAAGGAAATATAACTTTCTTTAATCAGGCGGCTATTAAGATCCTCGGACAGAAAATCATTAACGGATACGGGCAGCCCCTACAAGAATTCTGGCCAACCGGGACACAGCTACTGGAGAATTTCAGGAGCGGCGGAGAAAGTAAACGGCAGGAAGTGAGCCATACAAATCCCCACGGCTTACCCGGATTCCTCGGGACATCCACTTTTTTGTTAAAAGGCCACCAGGAACAACACCTTGGATACGGAATAATCTTTCAAGACATTACAGAGATAAAGGCAAGGGAAGAACGCCTTCAGCGCATGGACCGTCTTGCCGCCCTTGGTGAGATGGCCGCAGGACTTGCCCATGAGATAAGAAATCCCTTGGCATCCCTGTCCGGGGCAGCTCAGTTTCTGGAAGAATCAGCACCGTTGCAGCCTGAAGAAAGAAGACTACTACAGATTATTAGTAGAGAGAGCGACCGTCTGAATGATATTACAAAGTCTTTTCTTCTCTATGCCAAACCAGAGGAAAAAAAGATTCAAAACATATCTTTACTGGAAGAAATTGAGTCTGTTCTTTCCCTGATGAAACAAAGGAAAAAACTCCCCCAAGCCGATGTCAAAACAGACGTCCCGGCTAATCTACAATTTGAGGTAGACCCATCTCAATTCAAACAGGTCCTTTTGAACCTCTTGCTGAATGCCTATCAGGCCCTGCCGCATGAAGACGGAAGAATATCAATCAAGGGAACGACAAAAGGGGAAGATTACTTAGTTCTTAAAATCTCAGACAACGGAACCGGCATAAGGCCTGAGGATCTTTCAAGGGTGTTCAATCCTTTCTTCTCCACCCGGCCGGATGGAACAGGATTAGGCCTGGCAATAGTCCATAGGCTCGTTCATGAATGGAATGGTGATATTACGGTAGATTCTGAACAGGGCAAGGGCTCCACCTTTACTCTGCATCTTCCTAAACGTATGAAGGGTGTTG
>JAIWFS010000161.1:0-3509 GCA_048631505.1 archaeon
TCAATTCCTTGTAAAGCTCATGGGACCCCAGCTCCAATACAGGGATGATGAGAAAGATATAGTGGCCATGCACAACGTCTTTAAAGGCGTTAAGGACGGGCGGAAGAAGTCCATTGTTGTCAACCTGATGATTGAAAGGGACCTCGATACGGGTCTGTTTGCCATGAACCAGGGCGTTGGCTACCCTGTCAGCATCGTAGCGAGAATGATCGGTAGCGGGCAGATAAAGAAAAAAGGTATCCTTTCGCCCGCCATTGATATACCCTATGAGTCGTTCATGGCTGAGCTGTCTAAACGGGGCATCGAGGTGGAAGAAGAAGTAAGTGAGGAGGTTTGATCTGTTTTAAATAGAGCGTATAGGTGGCCGATGGCAGTCAAGGGTGATTGCCTGAGGCAGAAATGTACCATTAACTTTAACCAATAGAAAAGGAGGATAGGATTATGAAGTTTAGAAAATGTTTGATGGCTTTGGTAGCAGTTGTTCTGGCGATTGGCTTGGTGTCGGCGGTAAACGCGGGCACCCTCGATGACATTGCCAAGCGGGGAGAACTCCGGGTCGCATGTCAGACCCAGGGCCCCCCATTTAGTTTTATCGATAAAAAGGGAGAGAGGTCTGGTAGCTCGGTTGATTTCTGCCAATTAATGGCCAAGGAGATGGGGGTTAAGGTCAAGTTCCTGAACTATGACTGGGACGGTCTAATTCCTGCACTTCTCTCCAAGAAGGCTGACATGTTGGCGGCCGATATGACACCGACCCTTAAGCGGGCTATGAAAATCGCCTTTAGCACCCCATACATATACACGGGTGCCGTGGCCTTCGTAAAGCAGAACAGCCCCATAAAGTCCTTTGAGGATTGTAAGCAACCTGGTATGAAGATCGCTGTTTTGCTGGGGTCCACCGGTGAAAATATCGCCCGGAAGGCCTTTCCCAAGGCGGAAATCAAATCCTATAAAGGCGGCGGTCCGCTGCTGATCGACGCCGTATTGAAAGGTCGCGCGGATTTCGGTGTTAACGATGGTTCGGCCGTTCGAGGACAGGTCGCCAGTTTTCCGCCCAACAGCGCCCGCATCCTTCCCGGTCAACTGTCCAAGGAGCCCTTGTCGTTTGCGGTACGTTATAACTCGCCTGATCTGCTTGAATGGATTAATCTCTTTTTTCTTCACATCAGCCTGGACGGTCGTTTGGACAAAAACCTGAACTACTGGGTCAATAGCCTGGACTGGAAGAAAGACCATTAGGAAAACCATCTAAGTAGTCTCAATCACTTCAGGTGTGGGCCGGTTAACCCGGCTCACACCTTGTTGCCCCTGACCCATGACAACTATTCTCACGGGTAAAGAAAATGCTTGAAACTTTCAATTTCAGGGTCATTTTAGAGTATATGCCACTCTATTTTAAGTGCTTTTCGGCCACGCTCTGGCTCTCCGGAGCAGGGCTGGTGGGGGCACTGCTTTTGGGAACTGTGGCTTGCGCCATGCGCTTAAGCCAGTCAAGGATAGTCTCCCTCATTGCCGGAGTCTATATAGAAAGTATCCGTTCGACACCATTGCTGGCCCAAATTTACTTTTTCTATTTCGGTCTCCCATCCCTGGGAATTATGTTTTCTGAAGAGGTCACTGGCATTTTTGCCTTAACCTTAAACAGCGGAGCCTATATGGCGGAAATTATCCGGGCCGGTATTCAGTCTATTCCGCACGGGCAGATTGAAGCAGGTATTGCCTCTGGCCTGAATTACTTTCAGCGCATGCGCTACATCATTTTGCCCCAGGCACTCGGAGTGACAATTCTCCCCCTGTTAGGACAGGCCATCGTCCTGGTTAAGGACTCATCTTTGCTCTCACTCATTTCGATTATGGAGCTGACCCGGGCGGGTCAGATATTAACCTCCGAACGTTTCATGCCGGCCGAAGGTTTCCTGACCACGGCGGCCTTTTATCTTATTATCTATTATATGCTCAAGGGTTTCTCCAGTTGGGTTCAGAAGCGGCTGATCTTCCGGGAAGCTTATTGAAAAGCGGGGAACTAAGATATGTGGGGTTTTTATTTCGGGCAACTTATAGACAGCCTGCCGATTTTCCTCAAGGGTCTATGGATAACCGTGTCTGTTTCCGGCCTGAGTCTTATTGCCGGGAGCATAATAGGCTTTTTTTGGGGGATCATTAGGGGCGGTAAGGGCAGAATCCTGCGCCGGTTGATTGGCGCGTGGGTGGACCTTATTCGCGGTACGCCGTTTTTGGTCCAGATTTTTGTTATCTTCTTTATCTTCCCGGAGGCGGGAATCAATTTGGAGGCATTCCCGGCCGCGGTTATTGCCCTGACGAATCTTGCGGCCTGTTTCATTTGTGAGATAGTTGCGGGCGGTATCCAGGCTGTTCCGTCCGGACAGAAAGAGGCTGCGACCGCTTCAGGCCTTTCTGCTTATCAGAGACTTAGATACGTAATCCTTCCCCAGTCCATGCGTACCATTTTACCTCCTCTGGTCGGACAGTATGTCTTGATCATCAAGGATTCGTCCATTGTTTCTGTTATCGGTGTAATTGATGTCACCCGTGCAGGCTGGCTGACAGTTCAGCGCATCCCGGAAGGTGTCCTGGTATTTGGCCTGGTTGGCATATTGTATTTCGTCATCTGTTATCCTTTGATCCAGTTGTCAAGCAACCTTGAAAAACGGATGACTATAGTGGCCACCAGGCTCTAATTTAAAATAGAAATCCACGTCCTCCATCCGGGCCTAAGGCTGGCCCTGGATTTTTTCAATAAGATGCGTCACTTATTTTACGGGTACCGACAGGCAGGCCGATCGAAATTCTTGACTTAACGAAGGGGAGTAACAGTATGATAACATTCTCAAATGTCAACAAGTGGTTTGGGGATCTACATGTGTTAAGGGATATCAACCTGAGCGTAGGGGCTGGTGAGGTGATGGTGGTTTGTGGCCCGAGTGGATCAGGGAAAAGCACCCTGATTCGCTGCATCAACCGCCTTGAGCAAATTCAGAAGGGCGACCTCATCGTCGATGGCATGAATGTCCATGATAGAAAGACCAATATGACTCAACTGCGGGCTGAGATCGGTTTTATATTCCAGCAATTCAATCTGTATCCCCACATGACGGCCCTGGGAAATATTACCCTTGCTCCCATGAAGGTGCGAAAGCTCAAGAAAGAGGAAGCGGAAAAGCTGGGGAGGGAAATCCTGGAGAGAGTCGGCCTGAGCGACAAAGTTGACTCCTACCCGGCCCAGCTCTCCGGGGGGCAGCAGCAGCGCGTGGCCATTGCACGCGGTTTATGCATGAGCCCCAAGATCATGCTGTTTGACGAACCTACATCTGCCCTGGATCCTGAAATGATCAATGAAGTGCTTGACGTTATGGTCAACCTGGCCAAAGAGGGCATGACCATGATCGTGGTTACCCACGAAATGGGATTTGCCCGTGAAGTGGCAAAGCGCATACTATTTATGGACGAAGGGAAAATAGTAGAGATCGCACCGCCCGAAGAATTTTTCA
>JAIWFS010000162.1:0-3507 GCA_048631505.1 archaeon
ATCGCGGGCAATTGCGCGGGAGTGGGAATCCCTGCCAAGGTCTTGGGCAAGGAAGGCCCCATGACCATGGACCATTTCAATAAGGTCGTGCAGATCAACCTGATGGGAACCATGAATGTTGTTAGATTGGCTGCCGAAAAAATGGTCAAAAACCAGGGGAATGATGATGGCGAAAAAGGGGTAGTGATCAATGTGGCCTCTGTCGCGGCCTTTGACGGGCAGATCGGCCAGGCCGCTTACAGCGCTTCCAAGGCTGGCGTAGCCGGGATGACACTCCCCATTGCCCGAGAGTTTGCAGAATATGGCATAAGGATCATGACCATTGCGCCCGGGATCTTCCTTACTCCCATGCTTCAGGGGCTCGATGAAAAAGTCCAGGAGGCCCTTGCCAAGATGGTGCCCTTCCCGAAGCGATTAGGAGAACCATCCGAATTTGCAGGGCTGGTCCAACATATTGTTGAAAACGCCATGCTTAACGGCGAGGTCATCCGGCTTGACGGGGCCCTGAGAATGGCAGCAAAGTAGATACTGGGTACTGTATACTGGATGCTGGATAAGTGTGAGCAGCGCTGCCAATTTTCAATCTTCAATCTTCAATATTCAATGTAAGGAGGATACCATGAGACAAGTTGCCATTCTGGGTGTGGGCATGACCAAATTCGGCATATCCGAAAAGACGAATTTAGAGATGTTTGCCGAGGCAGGCCTTGAGGCCATTACCCAATCCAACCTTGAACCAAAAGATATGGAGGCCCTGTACTTTGGAAACTGCTTGGGTGACTTTGAAGAAGGACAACTCCACATGGCACCGTTTGCACATGCCGAGTTGGGGTTACCCATATCCGCGCCGGCCACCCGTTTTGAGTCTGCATGTGCCACGGCTACCGTAGCCATCCGTCATGCAGCCCTTCTGGTAGGCGCTGGTGTGTACGACATCGTGCTGGCAGGAGGCACGGAACGGGCTACAAAAATGGGCACTCCCTTGGCTACCAGAACCTTTGCAATGGCCTCTCAAGCTCACCACGAGGGCCCTGCCGGCATCACTTTCCCTGGGGTTTTTGCCATGGCAGCCCATATGTACGCCAACAAGTATGGCATTCCGCTAAAAGAGCTGAAGAGACACATGGCCGAGGTGGCTGTAAAGAATCATTACCACGGATCCATGAACCCCAAGGCCCACTTTCAAAAGGAGATTGACGTGGAGACCGTTTTGGGGGGTATGATGGTTGCGGATCCGCTCCAGCTTTTTGACTGTTGTCCTTTTTCCGATGGTGCTGCTGCCGTGGTTGTAGCTGAAGCCGAAAAAGCGAGAGGTCTTGTGAAAAAGCCGATTTATGTAGCTGGCATGGGACAGGCATCGGGCGGTTCTCTTTATCTGCAACAGGACCTGACCAGGGTCAGGGCGAGGGAGGCCTCGGTTGCTCAGGCTTATAAAGAGTCTGGCCTGGGTCCCGATGACATAGACGTGGTGGAACTGCACGACTGTTTTACCATTGCAGAGATACTGGCCCTTGAGAGTTTCGGGTTCTATGAATTCGGAAAGGCATATGATGCGGCCACCAAAAGAGACACATATTTAAAGGGTAAGGTGGTGGTAAATCCTTCGGGAGGACTTAAGGCCAAGGGGCATCCAATAGGCGCAACAGGCGCCGCTCAGGTGACGGAGATTGTAGAACAGCTCAGGGGAGAAAGCGGACCGCGCCAGGTAGAAGGCGCCAAGATTGGCCTTGTGGATACCCTGGGCGGTGATTTCGGAACCGTATGTAACATCATTCTGAGGAGTTAAGAAATGGACTATAAGCTCACTTTTGATCAATACCAGCAGGGCCTGGAAAATGGGAAGTTTCTGGGCCTCAAGTGCAATGAATGCAACGCTGTAACATTTCCGCCCATGGCCGTATGCCGGGGCTGTAACGGCACAGATCTCGAAATCACCGAGATAGGTGGCGAGGGAACCTTGCGGACCTTTACTGTGATCAGGGTGGCGCCCGAGGGAATGGACCCGCCTTATGTGATCGCAATGGTGGAAACGGATGAAAGGGCCTGGGTCATGGGAAACATTGTGGGTATTAATCCGGATGATGCAGATATGAGCCTGATAGGAAAGAGAGTAAAATTAGGGAGCCAGATTGTAAAAGGCGACATCTATTCAACAGGTGATTCCCGGGTTATCACCTTTACATTGCAATCTGAAGACTTTAGATTTTAGGTATTGGCCATGGCCCAAATGCACCCTGATGATATTGAGGGTTACGAGAAGACCACTGAAGGTGAAAAAAAGGTTTTCAGGTTCATAAGGGAAGCGGCGAGACCTCACAAGGATTTCATTTGCTGGTATGAGCCTCCAATTGGAAGAACGGGAAAAGAGCCCGATTTTATTCTCTTCGGAAAAAAGTTTGGGCTCTTAGTCATAGAAGTAAAAGACTGGACCACCCGGCAAATCATTTCATGCAATCCCCTCCAATTTACCATCCGCGTTTCAGGAAAAAGCGAGAAAAAGACCAACCCTGATAAGCAGGCCAAGGGATATGTAAATACCGTCATGGAGAAATTAAACGAGTTTCCCTCTTTTCTTTCCGATCACCCCCAATATATGGGTAAATTAAGGATACCCATTGGCAGGATGGTGATATTCCCAAACATTTCTCGGGACGAATATGCTGAAAGCAATTTTAAGTGGTTCATAGAGTCTGAAAGGTCCCTTTTGAAGGATGATCTTGATGCAACCGGGGAGATCCTTTGTGACACATCAGGGCGTAAGTTTCATGAAAAAATTTCAAAAGTCTTTCCGTTCCCCTTCAAAGGACTCAGCCAAAAAGAGATAGATAAGTTAAGTTTTATCATATGGCCGGAAGCTAAAATCGATCTGCCTCCCCGCCAGGGAGAGGGAAAAGCCAGGTTTCAAAGGGAAGTGTTAACCCTTGATGAATCCCAGGCGAGACTGGCATTGCGTCTTGGCCACGGGCACCAGATCATCAAGGGGCCGCCCGGAAGCGGCAAGACACTCGTGTTGGTGCACCGCTGCTGCCACCTTTGCAAATATAATCCCCAAATAAAAAAAATCCTTTTAGCCTGTTACAACATTGCCCTCGTTGGATACCTCAAGAGATTGATCCAGGAGAAGGGTCTGGGTATCGGAATAAACGGTATCGAAGTCTGCCACTTCTATGAACTTTGTGCCCGAATCCTGGGGGAGCCGGTTCACTACGAAAACGAGGAATCGGAATATTACGACCTGGTAACCCAGGAAGCCCTTGAAAAGCTATTAAACGGGAGATCACGTGTCGAGTCCTTTGACGCCGTCCTTGTGGATGAAGCACAGGACTTCGACGAGGAGATGCTAAAGATCCTGCTGAACTTGCTCAGGCCCGGAGGTGATCTCGTCATCAGCCTGGACTCATACCAGGATTTATACAGGAGAAGGGTCTCCTGGAAATCTCTTGGAATCAAGGCCAGTGGTCGGACCCGACACCTTAAGATGGTCTACCGTAATACGGTGGAGATCTT
>JAIWFS010000163.1:0-3502 GCA_048631505.1 archaeon
ATAGATTCGATGATTTCCTTATCTGTATTCTGAGCCACCTCGACCTGGCTGCGAAGCTTACCATTTACCTGTACCACGATATTTACAGTATCAGCACGTGCGATCTCGGGATCTGCAACAGGCCATGGTTCAAGACTTATAGACCTTTGATGGCCAAGAAGCTGCCACAGTTCGTCTGTTATGTGGGGCACCATTGGAAAGAGCAAGATCAACACTGCTTCCATAGCCTCTCTCAGTACTGCCCAATCCCCCTGTTGGTCCATCTCAGGGGTTCCATACCGGTTGAGGTAGGCCATTACCTCATTGATCAACTCCATGACCGCGCTGATGGCCGTATTGAAATGAAAGCGCTGTTCAATGTCTTCGGTAACTTTTAAAATCGTCTGGTGTGTTTTTTGTCTGAGGGCCTTGGTGGCCTTTGTCCCCTGGATCAGGGTCTCCTTGTCAGTACTTGCTGAGGTCAAACCCTCAAGATTTTCCGTGATCAGACGCCAGATCCGGTGCAGAAACCTGTGGGCACCCTCAACTCCTTGATCGCTCCATTCAAGATCCCTTTCCGGCGGGGAAGCAAAGAGTATGAAAAGACGAATCGTATCAACTCCAAAAGTATTGATCATCTTATCAGGGTCAACCACATTCCCCTTGGATTTGGACATCTTTGCCCCGTCCTTGAGGACCATGCCTTGAGTCAGGAGATTTGTAAAAGGCTCATCTGCCGAAAGCCATCCCAGGTCCCGAAGGACCTTGGTAAAAAATCTTGCATACAGGAGATGCAGTATGGCGTGTTCAATTCCACCGATATACTGGTTTACAGGGAGCCATACATCCACCCTCTTCCGATCCAGGGGGGCCGAGGTCTCATCAGGGCATGCATATCTCGCAAAATACCAGGATGACTCCACAAAGGTATCCATTGTGTCGGTTTCCCGCCGGGCAGGCCCGCCGCACTTGGGGCAGGTTGTAGACCAGAAGCTCTCAAGGCCGGGAAGGGGAGACCGGCCCTGCTTGTCCAACCGGGCATCCAGGGGGAGGATCACAGGCAGGTCTTGTTTCCTGACCGGTACGATCCCGCATGTGTCACACTGGACCATGGGAATAGGCGTTCCCCAATAGCGCTGTCTGGATATGCCCCAGTCCCTCAGGCGATAGCTGATTTTTTGGTTCCCAAGGCCCTGGGTCTCCAGGTGTCTGGTTATGGCCTCCTTGGCCTGTTCGTTCTCCATGCCACTAAAAGGACCGGAGTTCACAAGGGTGCCGGGGCCTTCCCATGCCTCTTTCATGGTCTCGGACTTCAGGTTTTCCCCCTCTGGTTGAATTACGACCTTTATGGGTAACTTGTATTCCTTGGCAAACTCAAAGTCCCTCTGGTCATGAGCAGGGACAGCCATTACCGCCCCGGTGCCATATTCCATTAACACGAAATTAGCAATGTAGATCGGAATACTTTCACCGGTTAGCGGATGCTTGACATAGGCCCCGGTGAAGACACCTTTTTTGGATTTGGTGATTTGGTGATTTGGTGATTTGGTGATTAAGTGATTAAGTGATTGAGTGATTTGTCTTTCTCTTGAAGGTATTTTGCTCCAATGGTCTATAAAGGCCTTTACTTCTTCTTCCTGACCTGTACCCATACAGAGTTCCAGGGCCATAGGGTGTTCCGGTGACAGGCTCATGAAGGTTGCACCAAAAAGGGTATCCGGTCTGGTAGTAAATACCCTGATTTCGCCATCCTCTCCTGCCAGCGGGAATATGATCTCCGCCCCCACACTGCGACCGATCCAGTTGCGCTGCATTGTGAGGACCTTTTCCGGCCATCCGGTCAGCCTGTCGCATCCTTCCAGGAGTTCTTGGGTATAGTCAGTGATCTTAAAAAACCACCCATCCAGTTCTTTTTCCACTACCTCTGTATCACACCGCCAGCACTTGCCGTCCTCTACCTGCTCGTTGGCAAGGACTGTCTGGCAACCTTCACACCAGTTGACTTTGGATTTCTGGCGATATACGAGTCCTGCTTCAAACATCTGGATAAAGAAGAGCTGTTCCCAGCGATAGTACTCCGGATCACATGTGGCAAACTCTCTTTCCCAGTCATATGACAACCCCAGGCGTTTGAGTTGTTTGCGCATGTAGTCAATATTTTCATAAGTCCATGTGGCAGGATGGGTCCTGTGTTCAATAGCAGCATTCTCAGCAGGCATACCAAAGGCGTCCCACCCCATAGGATGAAGGACGTTGTAACCTTGCATGCGTTTGTACCGGGCCACTACGTCCCCTATGGTGTAATTCCTGACATGACCCATGTGTATCCGGCCTGAAGGATAGGGAAACATCTCCAGGACATAATAGCAGGGCCTGGAGCTATCCTCCCTGGCGGAAAAAAGGCCCTCTTTGGCCCAGTCGGCCTGATGCCTTTCTTCTATTGTTTTGAAATCATATCGTGCTGTCATGATATCTGAGACTATGGCTTTTCCGCCCTTTCTCTATGCCTTAAGACCGCATCCAGGATACCGTTTACAAAGGCGCTTGATTCCCCGCTACAAAACTTTTTTGCAAGCTCAAGGGCCTCATTTATAGCTACTTTAGGAGGAATATCAGGGCAGTAACATAACTCAAAGGCCCCTATGCGCAAAATGTTCTTGTCTACACTGGCCATTCTGTCCAAACGCCAATGCTTGGCGTTCTTTTTCAGGATGGAATCGATTTCCGCCTTATGGGTAAGCACCCCTTGCAGCCGAGTCCGGCCGAATGCCAAGGCAGGATCATCTTCAGGGATAGCCTCTGAAGCCAGACCAGTGGCATATTCCATAATGACCTTGTCTATGTCTTCAATGGTATCCCAGTCACATTGGTAAAGGATCTGAAGGGCAATCTCTCGCCCTTTACGGCGGACAGACAATTTAGGCATTTAGGCCTTTTAAGAGGTTTGCCATCTCTACAGCCGCAAGGGCAGCGTCCCAGCCTTTGTTCCCGGCCTTGGTACCTGCCCGTTCAATGGCCTGCTCGATACTGTCCGTGGTGAGCACTCCAAAGGCAACAGGGCAATCTGCCTGCATTGCAACCTGTGCGATCCCCTTGGAAGTCTCGGCAGCTACATAGTCGAAGTGTGGTGTAGCCCCCCGGATGACGCAACCCAGACATATTACAGCGTCATAGCGACCGCTATTGGCCATACGCCTGGCAACAAGGGGAATTTCAAAGGCCCCGGGCACCCAGGCCACTTCAATATCATCTTCTATGCATCCATGCCTGACAAGCGCATCTAATGCACCTCCAAGCAGCTTACTGGAAATGAATTCGTTAAATCGCGCAATCACAATACCTAAACGCAATCCCTGGGCCTGTAAGTGACCTTCAAATGTCTTAGGCATGATGTCTCCCTCTTATTTATAGACAATGTTGAATGGTGAATGTTGAATGCTGAATTGCGGAAGAACATTTAAAAGACATATACCTTAATTCAACATTCAACATTTAAAATTCAAAATTGTGTCTGAACGGCTTT
>JAIWFS010000164.1:0-3495 GCA_048631505.1 archaeon
TATTTAGAAATTTTCAAATCAATCGGGGGCCAAGTTTAACCAAACTCTAATAGAAAGATTTAACTCAATCACTTACCAATATAGCAAGGAACGGTCTATCAGGATAGTTAAAGGATTTACAAGAATTCAAAAAAATCAAGTTAATCCTGTTATCCTGTCAAATAAATACCTGAGTAGTTACGATTTTTATTTTTCAATAAGTTATAGAAATCCGAGACGTGAAGGAGGTGAAAGATGCCGTATTTTCTCAGTCCAAAGGTGCTATTTGGTAAGGGAGCGATGAAGAGATTAGGTTCTGAAATCGAGGGTAAGGGGAGCAGGGCCGTGCTGATTACGGACAATACCATGGTGAAGTTCTGTGAGAAGATTGTAGTGATCTTGGAAAATGTAGGGTATGAGGTAAAGGTCTGGGATGGGGCAAAGCCGGACCCTTCCATTGAGGTAGCCCTCGAAGGCAGCAAGATCCTTATCGATTTCAACCCCCATTGGGTGATAGGGTTTGGCGGGGGTTCCGCTATAGACACAGCCAAAGCCGCCTGGGTGTTCTACGAGAGACCAGACTTGGCCTCCGGTGATCTGAGTAAATCTATTGTTCCCAAAATAAGATTAAACTTGCGTCAAAAAGCAAGATTCCTTTCCATCCCCACCACGAGCGGCACGGGTGCGGACGTGACCTGGGTGGCCGTGTTAACAGATACCACCAAAAACAAAAAACTCATCTTTGCCCATAACGATATCGTCCCAGATATATCGGTCCTGGACGTAGAGCTAACGCTTGGAATGCCCAAGGCGTTGACGGCCAGCACCGGTGTTGACGTTCTGTGTCATGCCGTGGACGGTTATACTTCAAGGCAGCGAACAGACTTTAGCGACGGGCTGTGCCTCCAAGCCATGAAGATGACTTTTTACTGGCTGCCCAAAACTTATGAGGATGGATCCAATTTTACAGCAAGAGAGAAAATGCAGAATGCGGCCACCATCGCGGGGTTGGGATTCGGCAACAGCAACACCGGGCTTTCTCATGCCTTAGGCCATTCAGTCGGTGCCTTGTTTCACCTTCCCCACGGCAGGGCAACGGGCATCGCCCTGCCATACTCCCTGGAATTTATTGCTTCAAATCCCCCGCTCGACCATGCCCCCTATCCCGTTGAAAGGCTTGGAACGGCTGCGCGCTTTGTAGGTATTGATGCCAGGACAAATCAGGAGGGGACGCAGGCGTTTATCCAAAAAATACGGGACTTGGAAAGAAAAGTGGAAGAACCTTTAAGCCTCAAGGATGCCGGTATCACCGAGGAGCAGATGGATAAATCGATGGAAGCGCTGGTCAGTCTTGCCATCAAGGACCCCAATATGTATACGACCCCTTGCAAATGCAGCACCGAAGCTCTTAGACAACTTTTTAAAGATATGTGGGCAGGCGAATGGACCTGACTTTCTGCGCTACGTCACAGTAAAAAAGGCCTCCTCGAACTCGGTCTTACCCTCATATTTCCTCATAAAGAATCCAGGAGCCTTGTCCATGTGCTCAAAGATGGCAGGATCAACCTTGATGCCTGCTTGATGAAGGGCCTTGACCACAGATTTAGGAGAGGGGGGACAACCCTTCACAGCTATCATCTCCTGAATGTGGGGGTGGTCTCTATTGGCTTCGTACATACACTTTCCAATAAGAACGGTCTTCTTCTTACCACGTGTGGGCTTCATTACCTTTCCGGTCAGAACCTCAACATCGTCCCAGGGTTCACCTCTCCAGGCCATGGCAATGGCCGACAGGATCAGTCCAGTCATGCCCGAGCAGTAAGTGCAGATACTAAGGTCATATTTCGGATAGGATAGACCCTTGATACCCATCTTCTCCATTAGTACTGGAAGGGTTCCTTTCTCGTTATAAGGGAAGGTATATTCATGATGAGAGGCCACATCCTCGATATTTTCGCCCACTATTTCCACATCGGAGAAATCCAGGACCCTCCCCCGGTCCTGAGCCGCATGGACCAGATGCGAGGCCTCCTTGCAATTTTACATCTTTATGTCTCATCAACACCGCAAAGCTTCTTTGCCGCCTTTTGTTTCTCTCGCAAGTTTATTCGACGGGAAATCATGATTCTTTGGGCCTGCGGTGACCCCGCACCATGCATAGACTCGGTCAGATAACCCACCGCCGCTGTTCCCAGGGTAATATTTTCAATCAGCCTTAGGATACGCATCCTATTTTCAGTGGGGACATCAGGGTTGGCCTTGAAGTACTTGTGCAGCCACTTGCCGGTTTCTGGCGACTTGAAATCTTTTTCCGCTGGCATTGTTACCATTAACCCTCCGGCAATATCCTGGGCAAGCCGGGCGATCTCATAAGGAAAACGAGTCACATTGTGCTTATGTACATTGGCGAGGAGAGTGTTTACGGCATATGTCCCGCTGGCCTCCTTTTGCCCTTCAGAGGCACAGGCTATGCAACCGCAATAAAGGGTCTCATTCAAGTGATTCATCTCAACAATCTTGTCTTTGATATGTGAGGCCTTCTCAGCTCCGTTGTACTCAGCAATCGTCTGGGCAGCGCCAATCAGGACATCTCCCACTCCCACCTTGCACGCATAGCTTTGCCGGTGATAAGCAGCAAAATCCTCCACCAATTGTCCGGCAAAATCATATTCCTTGCACATAAAAACACGGTCCCAGGGGACAAAAACATCATTAAAAACCACTAAGGCTTCATGCCCTCCAAACAATATGTTGCCCCTATCTATAGTATCCCCTTCTAATTTTCTGGTATCGCAAGATTGACGCCCCATGATATAAACGATTCCTTCGGCATCACTGGGCAAGGCAAAAGAGACGGCATAGTCTTTGTCTTCTTCTCTCATTGTCAAGGTGGGCATAACGATGATTTCATGAGAATTCACAGCACCTGTTTGATGGGCTTTGGCCCCTCTGACAACAATACCATCCTTTTTCTGTTCCACCACGTGCAGATACTGATCCGGATCAGGCTGTTTATGGGGGGGTAGACTCCTGTCACCCTTAGGGTCAGTCATTGCCCCGTCACAGGTTAAATCGTTTTCCTGGACATATTCAAGATATTTTAAGAATCGTTTGTAGTATTCTGTCCCATATTTTTCGTCTATGTTGAATGTGACAATGGAAAGCGCATTCAGCGAATCCATTCCAACACATCTCTGAAAACAGCATCCTGTTTCACGGCCCAGCAATCTTCCCATCTTGCTCTTCTTAACCAGATCCCCGATGTTCTGGTGGATGTGGGTAAAACGGTTAATCTTCTTGCCTGTAATATGCGAGGTGGCGGTCATAATGTCTTCGTGCTCCGGACGGTGAGCCAATTCATAAGTCTTGGCAACCGCCTTCATGGATGGCCGAATAATGGGATCATCCACCACGTTTTCCAAACGCTTTCCAAACATATGCACCACCAGATTCAAGCGCCTCAGGCTTTCCTCATATTGTTCTGCGGTCATCATAGTCATTGAAGATCTCCTTCTA
>JAIWFS010000165.1:0-3484 GCA_048631505.1 archaeon
GTTGGGATTACACCTGGAGGTGTGCGCTAGCTTGTCCAGGCTGGGCATCAGGTGATAGTCGAAACAGATGCGGGAAAGGACAGCATGGGAGCTCATGTAATGGTAATTGATATTATAACCTGGATCGTTTGCCGGCTTTTCTGCCAGCCTGAATTGTTTGGCAACAAGCTTTGGAGAAGTCGTAAGGCCGAAACGTCCGCACATAATCTTGACCTACAATTCAATATTCGAACCGTTTATCACACAAAGGGAACTTTTTTCAATTTTTGATTGACTGGCTGTAATCAAGAATTATTTTTAATGATAAGTATCTTTTCAAAATATACTAATTACGGAGAGGAGAAAAGACCTATGATCCCTATTATTTGTCGTCTTGAAGACTTGATTCAGATGGCCCAAGAAGGAAAGAAGGTAGAGGGAGATGTTGTCCTCCACAAGATACCTATTAGTCTAAAGATACATCCGGAGGCAGGAATAACCGAAGACCAGGAGGCTTTCTTGCTCAATGCTGCATATCGTTTTCATGCAGAAGGCATAACTTATTCAGTTAGCAAGAATTATGTCACGGCCTTACCCACCGCGTCCATGGATGTTGCTCGTGGCAATCGTGCCATCGCAAATGACCGTCTCAAGGCAGACTATAAACGCTTGAGTACTGCGGGCATATCAGTGGAAGAAAAGTATTTCGAGTAGTCACACAGAGCCTGGAAGCCAGCTGCCTGCTCAGGTCCAGGTAATATCCATAGCGCTTTCGAGTAAAGCACAAGGGACGTGTAACCGCACAGCTCGAAATAAATTAAGGAATTAACAACCAACCCTCAATTCCTAAATTAGAATCTATTAAGTTCTTCTATCTTTTTTGCCTGGGCCTTTCTGTATTCCTTCAACTTCCTTGCAAGGTCCCGGTCTTCCAGTGCCAGGATCTGAAGTGCCAACAAGGCGGCATTTTTTGCCCCGGCTTCTCCTATTGCCATGGTTGCAACCGGGACACCAGGGGGCATCTGGGCAGTGGAAAGCAAGGCATCAAGTCCATTCAAAGCCGAACTGTCCACCGGCACCCCTATTACAGGAAGGATCGTATTAGCTGCCAGGCTGCCGGCCAGATGTGCGGCCATTCCGGCGCCGGCAATCAAGACCTTTATTCCTCTGGTTTCTGCTTCCCTGGCATATGATGCAGTAAGTTCCGGGGAGCGATGGGCTGAAGCAACCTTCAACTCACATGCTATATCAAACTCATTCAGAATATCCCGGGCCGCTTCCATAACCTCCTTGTCACTGAGGCTTCCCATGACAATGCCTACCTTGGCAGAGCTGCCGGAATGCGAGGAAACCGGCGTGCTGGTCGCACTGGACGTGTATCTGAGGGCCTTTTGACCAATATCCCTTCTATAGTGCATCCCCTCCCAGGAGATTTGTCCAACTGCTTCATATACAAGGTCTATTGCCTCTGAAACGGTATTCCCAAGTGCCGTAACCCCAAGGACTCTTCCGCCGGATGTGACGAATCGGTCTCCATCCTTGGCAGTCCCTGCGTGAAAAACCATTACGTCCTGCATCTCAGCCACTTTTTCAAGACCGTGGATGACCTTGCCTGTCTCATAGCTTCCAGGATAGCCTCCGGAGGCCAGGACAACGCAAACAGCAGCCCTTGGATCCCACTCAAGTTTGACTTCATTCAGCCTGCCTTCAATTGCTGCCTCAAATATCTCCATCAGGTCAGTGCGGAGTCGCATCAGGATCGGCTGGGCCTCAGGATCACCGAACCGGCAGTTAAATTCCAAGACCTCAAACATACCGTCTTTAATTATTAGGCCACCATAAAGCACTCCCTGATAGGGCCTTTTTGCCCTTGCCATAGCTTCCACGGTGGGCCTCATAACCGTATCCATGATATCGTCAAACAGGCCACTGCTTACCACCGGGGCTGGGGAGTAAGCACCCATACCGCCGGTATTAGGCCCCTGGTCATTATCAAATATGGGCTTATGGTCCTGGGAAGTGGCAAGAGGAAGGACAGTTGTTCCATCGGTTATAGCCATGAAGGAGGCCTCTTCCCCGGTGAGAAATTCCTCTACTATCAGACGATTGCCCGCTTCACCAAAGGCCTTTTTGCAAAGGATGAGATCTATTGCCTCCTCCGCCTCAGCAAGGGAATGGGCGAGCAACACCCCCTTGCCGGCTGCCAGCCCGTCTGCCTTTATTGCAATGGGCACTCCAACTACGTTCTTGATATAATCAAAGGCGGCATCCGGCTCGGTAAAGACCTTGTAGGCCCCTGTTGGTATGCCTGCCTCAGTGAGTAAGTCTTTTGAAAATACCTTACTTGCCTCGATCTCAGCAGCCGCTTTAGTGGGTCCGAATACTGCAAGTCCCTGTTCGTTGAATCTGTCTACCAGACCTTCGGCCAGAGGGGCTTCCGGGCCTACTAACGTTATATCGATACCCTCCTTTTTGACAAATGATACAAGACCATTAATGTCAGAGACCTTTAAAGGTACACAGACGGCATGTTGACTTATGCCGGCATTTCCGGGAGCACAGAATACTCTGGAAATTCTGGGACTGGACGCCAGCTTCCAGCAAAGAACGTGTTCGCGTCCTCCGGAACCTACGACTAATATTTTCTTCTTATCCATAATCTCCTTCTCCCCATGTTTATTCTCAGAACAAGGAAGGCTCAACCTACCATCTGATGTAAAGGTGTCAACGCCTGTTCTGATGATCTTATTAGATGCCTGACTTTCGAGACAATCACAATCTACGTGGTATAATGCCTGAGTAAGCACCGGGTCATTAGGCATAAGCGGTAAGTTATTTTTGTACCGGACGGACTAATGAACATCGAACATCGACGTTCATCTTTCAAAACACTGATAGTGAACATTAAGTGAAAGGCAAAAGGGAAATGTACGCAGAACTGAAAGAAGCGCTGAAGGATATAGCTATAGAAAATGGTTTTATGGAAAGTGAGGTGAATATCACGGCGAAAATCCTGACACCTGAGGAAGCCATAGGCAAGACAGAAAGGAAGGATTTCCCGCTGCTTCAAGGCAAGGAGTCTTTAATCCAAGCGAATTTCAAAAATGCCTTGGGACAGGCATTTACTGATATCCCAAGGACTTTCAGGGGCAAACTTAAGGAAATACTCAAATTAAGATTAACGGATAACGGCGAGAGAGCGCTCTTCGTCGCTACGCTGAATGCACTGATGCGATATGTGGGTATAGTTAACGGCACTATTCACTGCAAGGACAAGGAGCCGGAATTATGCGCCGAGGAAATGGTCAGAGCAGTCATCGATAAATACGGTTCTGATGTCAAGATCGGAATTGTTGGATTCCAGCCGGCAATAATAGATAATTTTTCCAGCAGGTTATCTGCGGAAAATCTGAAAGCAACAGACCTTGATAGAGATAATATTAATAGAATAAAATATGGAGTGTCTATCTGGGATGGCAAAGAAATGACAGAAGAACTCTTTAAG
>JAIWFS010000166.1:0-3480 GCA_048631505.1 archaeon
GGAAGTCGGAATTTCCCAACTCCAGGAAGAAAACACCCAACTTAAGACGCAATTATCAGAATTAGAGACCCGTATTGCAGATGAAAGAAAATCGATTCAAGAGAAGCTGGATCTGTTAAACAGTGCCCAGACAAGCCTGGCTGATGCCTTTAAGGCCCTTTCCGCCGAGGCCCTTAAGAGCAATAACCAGTCATTTCTTGAGCTCGCAAAGGCCACACTTGAGAAATTCCAGATTGAGGCCCAGGGCGACCTGAAGCAACGGCAAAAGGCAGTAGAAAACCTGGTTTTACCTGTCAGGGAATCTCTGGTAAAAGTTGACTACCAGATACAGGAGATAGAAAAGGCGCGAAAAGAGGCCTATGGCGGTCTGTCTGAGCAGGTAAAGTCCCTGATTACCACGCAGGAGAAACTTCAGTCAGAGACAGGAAATCTGGTTAAGGCCCTGCGTGCCCCTTCGGTACGCGGTCGTTGGGGTGAAATCCAGCTCAAGAGGGTCATTGAAATTGCCGGCATGTTGCCCCACTGTGATTTTGTTGAGCAAAAAACAGTAACAACCGATGACGGACATATCAGGCCTGACCTGATAGTCAGACTGCCGGGCGGAAAAAATGTGGTGGTTGATGCCAAGGCCCCGCTCCAGGCATACCTGGAGGCCATGGAGGCCAAAGATGACAGGTCGAGACTCGAACACCTCAAGGACCATGCACGTCAGGTACATGAACACATGAGAAAATTGAGTTCAAAGGCCTACTGGCAGCAGTTTGAGCCGACTCCTGAGTTTGTTGTCATGTTTTTACCCGGAGAAAACTTCTTCAGTGCGGCCCTGGAACAGGACCCGGGGTTAATCGAAAAAGGAGTAAGAGATTGCGTAATCCTTGCGACACCGACCACATTGATTGCCTTGCTTCGTGCTGTGGCATACGGATGGAGACAGGAAAGGATTGCCGAAAGCGCCCAGGCAATAAGCAAAATCGGGAGCGAGCTCTATGAACGCCTGAGTGTCTTTGCCGACCATTTTTCCGGAGTGGGTAAGGGACTGGATCGAGCCGTAGAGACTTATAACAGGGCCGCAGGTTCTTTAGAGAGTCGAATACTTCCAGCAGCCCGTCGCTTTACGGAGCTTGGCGCTGCATCAAAAAAAGAAATTCCACCGGTGTCGCCTGTAGAAAGGTCGTCAAGGACGCTTCAAGCGCCGGAACTTGTTCATGCAGAGATCGTCAAATAGTTGAGCCGTTGAGTCGAAAAATAAGCATGTTAAATCAGTATATTAGACCTTCAACTACATCAAGTGTCTAATTTTTGTGCAAACGATATAAATTCAAACAATAATAACCAATTAACTAATTAACTACTCAACCACTTAACGAGGTCTGTAATGATCAAGGTCCGGCAGAAAACGAGAAGAGGTGATTGACAACATGATCGACTTTTTGGGATCAGGGGCGCTCAATCTCGATCTTGTCTATGAGGTGGATAACCTTGAGGATGTGCGGTCAGCAGGCTTTGATCTCTATCCCGGGCATGAGATATCAGGAGATCACGAAACGGCAAAAGCCCTTATGGATTTTCTCCATAGCCAGGGGACCCTCATGGCCAAAAGCGGAGGCGGCTCTTCTGCCAATACCATATGTGCTCTCAGCCGTCTCGGTCACAGGGCCGGCTTCATAGGTATAGCAGGTAAAGACAAAGCCGGGGATTTCATACTTAGCTCCATGAAGGGTGTGGATTCTTCCCTTGTGAAGCAGGTCGGCAGGAGTGCAATCTGTATCATTATAATAGAGAAGACGGAGCGGGACAGGGCCATGTTTGTTGCGGCCCATGACCGTGAGGTGGAATTTCCGGATTCTGCAGTCCTGAAAAGCGTGTTAAATACAAGAGTGCTCCATTTCAGTTCCCTGGTTCAGTCTCGCGGCATCTCCACCCAGAAAGAGCTGGCCAATGCCCTTAAGCCGGAGCAGGTCCTTTCCTTTGATCCAGGTGAGCTTTACGCAGCAAGGGGCATTGAGGCCCTGTCAGGCATTCTCAAAAGGACGGATATACTTTTTATCACGGAAGAGGAAGTAAAGATAATGACAGGCATGGCAGGCAAGGCCGGACTTGAGGCCATTTATCCCCTGCTGAGTGAGAACCGGACAGATCACGATTCCTTGGGATTAAACCTATTCAAAGACACAGGGGGGGCTGCCATAGTATGCAAACAGGGTCCAAGGGGCGCGAGCATCTATAGTCCTGAGGTATCTGTGACAATTCCGGCTGAAAAGGTCTTAAAAATAGTTGACAACACCGGTGCGGGAGATGCATTTAATGCAGGTTTTTTGCACGTCATGCTTCAAGGGGCACCGGCCCATGAATGTCTCAGGTCTGGTGTACGGCTGGCCGCCTTTTCTCTGTCGGCCTTTGGCAGAGGCTGGCTGGACAGGCTGGAGGTCTGAAAAAGGAGGAAATATGTGGAGTTTCGGTTGGTGGACAACGGGTAGGGATCAAGCGGCCATTGATCTGTTTGAGACTGTTCACAACGCCATTAACAATGGGATCATCCCCGGAGAGATCTCGTATGTATTTTCTTCAAGGGAACCCGGCGAAAGCGAGTTCAGTGACAGTTTGATAAAAAGGGCTGCAGACCATGGTATCCCTGTGGTCAGTCTTTCAGCAGTGCGTTTTCGCCCGGATCTCAGGAAACAGGATCGTGAGGCATGGAGACAGGCCTATCACAAAGAGGTCCTTATTAATAAGGTTAAAGGTTTTCCGGCCCAGGTGGTGGTACTTGCAGGCTATATGTGGGTAGTCAGCCCGGAGGTCTGTCGGGAACTTCCAATTATCAACCTCCATCCCGCGGCCCCCGGAGGCCCTGCCGGAACTTGGCAGGAGGTGATCTGGCAGTTGCTGGATCAGAAAGCCGATAAAACCGGAGTCATGATGCACCTTGTGACTCCGGAACTCGACAAAGGGCCTGCTGTTACCTATTGCTCTTTTTCCATACAGGGAGGTGCCTGGGATCCCCTGTGGAAACAGTTTGAGCATGAGCTTCAAAGATCAGGCCTTGAGGAGATAAAGGAATCATTTGGAGAATCGCAACCGCTTTTTGCCAGAATCCGCAATGAGGGAGTAAAAAGGGAGCTTCCGCTCATCGTCCAGACCATAAGATCCCTTGCAGAAGGAGAGATCTCAATCAAGGATTCCCAACTATACGACAGGGCCGAAAGCAAACTGGCCGGGCCTTATGATCTTACAGATGCTATTTAGTGCCTGAACGAAAAGGCCGTTCAGACACAATTTTGAATTCTAAATTTTGAATTTAAAAAACGAGAATCTAAACGCGGGGTTATTACTATAAGTGCCGAAGCACAATGTTTTACTGTTGTTTATTTATTTGTTGACAATATCAAAGCGTTGTTTTACGCTTTTTGCTACCAAACAACGTGTTATTATTATCCATATCCGGGAAAGATCAACGAAATATGATAAGATTTGCCGCGAAAG
>JAIWFS010000167.1:0-3478 GCA_048631505.1 archaeon
CGAGGCATTTTCCTGTTTCTATCCAGAATCCGAAAAAATATTGTTAAAGCAGCGCTATCACTTTATATATGGAAAGGAGGTGAAAAGGCACATCAGTAGTGGTTTGGGTCTTAAACATATTTTCGTTTAATCTTTTTATAAGGAGGGTGTCCTAATGAAGAAAAAAATCTTTTTGTTTTTCCTGGTCGCTATCGTGGGGGTTGCTTTTTTAAGCATAGGCTTGTTTAAAGCCGAAGCAGGCCCAATTAAACTAACTTACAGCAACTTTTTCCCGCCGTCACATTTCAATGGCAGCCTGGGCGCATCCTGGGCAAAGGAAATAGAAAAGCGCTCCAATGGCAGAGTAAAGATCACCTATTTTCCCGGAGGCGCATTGCTCAAGGGACCGGACATGTATGATGGAATCCTGAAAGGGATTACAGATATAGGCATGTCCTGTTTTGCCTATACTAGAGGTCGGTTTCCTGCAATGGAGGCGCTTGATCTTCCAATGGGGTATACGAGTGGGTATGCTGCGACTATGGTTGCTAATGATTTTTATAAGAAGTTCAAGCCGGAGGAATTGTCTAAGACTAAGGTTATGTATATACATGCTCACGGCCCTGGACTGCTTCACAGTAAAAAACCCGTATACAAATTGGAGGAAGTGAAAGGACTGAAAGTCCGGGCAACCGGCTTAAGTTCAAAGGTGGTAAAGGCCCTTGGCGGCGCACCGGTTGGCATGCCCCAGGGAGGAACCTATGAAGCGCTTCAAAAGGGTGTAGTGGAGGCAACGTTTAGCCCAATGGAGGTGCTAAAGGGGTGGAAACAGGGCGAAGTGATCAAATCTACTACTGAGTGTTACAGCGTCGGCTACACCACTGCCATGTATGTTATGATGAATATGAAAACATGGAACAAGCTGCCTAAGGATATCCAGAAGATAATCGAGGAAGTCAATGCTGAGTGGTTGGTCAAGCATGCTGCAGGGTGGGACAAAGCTGATCAGGCAGGACGGGAATTCAGCCTCAGCCTGGGAAATAAGATAATCCCACTGTCAAAAGAGGAAAGCGCCCGCTGGGCCGGGGCCGTTGCGCCGGTTTTTGACAATTATGTAAAGACTGCCAAAGGCAAGGGTTTGCCAGGCGATGCCTATTTAGATTTTATACGAAAAGGAATTAAAAAATACAGCAAGAAGTAAGCAAAAGGATAAGTACAGGGGTTGCCGGTCATCATCTCAAACGGCAACCCCTTATTCTAACGAAGCAAATACCCTCTGGGGATAACCAAAACCTGGTCTTCCCCCGCTTAGCGGGATCTTCGATAAGCCAGGGTTTTTACCTATGACATTGGGGAGATACGATGGCCGTTTTTACGAGAGAAGTTAGGCGCTTATCTAACTTTTTAAATTTGGTGGCAGGGTGGTCTCTGGTGGGCATGACTGCTCTCACCTGTGCTGATGTTATCCTGCGCATCTTCAGACATCCCATCCTTGGCACCTATGAAATTGTGGGGTTTCTTGGGGCAATAGTAGCTTCCTTCGCCATGGCCCATACGACTATACTACGAGGGCATGTAGCAGTGGAATTATTGGTTATGCGGTTGCCCCACAAGGTTCAGGTCGTAATCTATCTCATCATTCATGTGTTGAGTATAGGGCTTTTTGCTCTGATTGCCTACGAGAGCATACTCTTTGGCAATGACTTGCGACTCGCAAACGAGGTATCCTTGACCTTGCAAATCCCGTTTTTCCCAGTCCTATTCGGGATATCATTTGCCTGTATGGTGGTGTGTCTTGTCCTCCTGGTAGATTTCTGGAGGGTGCTCGTGGGACAGGCAAAGGTATGGTATCAATGGGAGATATAAGAATTGCCTGATGAAGCATTGCAAGATCAACGACGATAAGGAGAGCAGATTATGAGTCCAACGACAATAGGCTTGATTGGATTGGCAATTCTTATAATTGTCCTCTTTTCTCGCATGCCAGTGGGGTTTGTAATGGCCCTGATTGGGGTTCTCGGGTTTAGTTATGTTGTTTCCTGGGAGGCTGGCATGAGAATAATGGCGAAGGATTTCTTCGGCATATTTGGGTCCTATAGCCTAACCGTTGTTCCGCTTTTCATCCTTATGGGGCAGGTGACCTTCCATGCTGGCATTAGTAGCCGTCTTTTTGATACCGCCTATAAATTTGTTGGCCATCTACCGGGTGGTTTGGCCATGGCTACCGTCGTTGCATGTGCGGGTTTTGCCGCGGTATGTGGTTCCACTAACGCCGCTGCGGCCACTATGGCCACGGTGGCCATGCCTGAGATGAAACGTTACAAGTATGGAGATGTATTATCTACAGGTACTGTGGCTGCGGGAGGAAGCCTGGGGATTCTTATCCCTCCAAGTGTGATTTTCATTATCTATGGCATTCTGACAGAGCAGTCTATCGGTAAGCTTTTCGTGGCCGGGGTTGTTCCAGGTATACTCCTATCAGCCTTGTTCGGGCTTACAATTTATATCTGGGTACGGCTGAGACCGGAGATAGCCCCGCGGGGGCCAAAGACTACCTTCAAGGAAAAACTCATTTCTCTTAGCGGAGTCGGAGAAACCCTGATTCTTTTCATACTTGTTATGGGAGGGCTCTTTATCGGTTTCTTCACACCAACGGAAGCTGGCGCCATCGGAGCCGGAGGAGCCATAGTGCTTGGTTTTATACGCAGGCGGCTTACCTGGCAGGGATTCATGAAGGCGCTTTTTGAAAGCACAAGAATTTCGTGTATGGTCCTGGTTATAGTTGCAGGGGCGACGGTTTTCGGACATTTCCTGGCCATCACCAGGATTCCTTATGCGCTGGCTACCTGGGTCAGTGAGCTTGCACTGCCTAACTTTGGTATTATGGCATTTATAATCCTCGTCTATCTTGTGGGTGGTTGTTTTATCGATGCCCTGGCCCTGATCCTGTTGACCATTCCGATATTCTACCCGGTTGTTACGAATATGGGGTACAATCCTATCTGGTTCGGCGTGATAATTGTATTGGTGACCCAGATGGGAGTTATCACCCCTCCAGTTGGCGTTAATGTCTATGTAGTCCACGGGGTAGTCAAGGATGTGCCTTTGGAAAGTATTTTTAAAGGGGCATTTCCTTTCCTTGTTGCGTTGATTCTTTGCGCCTTGATACTTATACCCTTTCCCCAAATTGCGCTCTTTTTACCCAGCTTCATGCGGTAATGCTACATCAATATATCACCGCAGAGTTCGAACTTTTTGAGAAATTACCGCTTACACTGCGAGGTGCGCAACTTGTCAGACCTTCCTCTCATAGGCATTACCATGGGCGATCCGGCGGGAATTGGACCGGAAATCATCGTCAAGGCATTGGCTGATAAAAACATTTATGGTCTGTGTCGGCCTGTGGTCTTAGGGGATCCGGAGATTCTCTCTTCATCTATTTTAAGATATCGCCAAAAGCTGCCCCTAAATATCATTTCAAACTCTTCCGAGGTTAGGT
>JAIWFS010000168.1:0-3472 GCA_048631505.1 archaeon
CCGTTTATGCCTATCTCCATGTGGCAAAGATATGGATCAAGCTCTACGTGGCTGTTCTGTTACTAATGATGGGGGTCATCTCGCTCTATCAGGGCAGAAAAGAGCGGCCCTACAAGCCCAACCGGATGTTTGTGTTCGCTGCCCTGGCCGGGTTTAATAAAGGAGTCGGGGGCGGTGGATACGGTCCTGTAGTGACCATTGGGGGCCTTATCTCAGGCGTTCCGGTTAAGAGCATGCTGGCTGTGACGGCCATATCAGAGGGAACGGTCAGTACCTTTGCCATCATCGTCTGGATGGCCCTGTTGACATCGGGTGTAACCATTGATTACGTCTTACTTCCCTCTTTGATGATCGCAACCATCTTTTCTGCGGTGGCAGCGCCGTATATGATACGGGTCTTTCCTGAAAAACTGTGGAAGATCGTAGTCCCGGCCTATTGCTGTGTTGTGGCGGCCATCTGTTTTTGGAAAATTATCCCGGACGTGATAGCAAAGTTGGGTTAGAGCAAAGAAGATCAATGATGTCCTCTCTCCAATTTGAGAGGGAGAGGACAGAGCTAAGTCGGTACTATGAAGACACCAGCATCCCATAGCCCTGTTGCTTCTGGAAAACCGAGAAGCACTCAAGACTTCCTCCGGCAGCGATTGACTCGTTTCGGTCTCTCCATGATCGTGATGGGTATTTGCTTTCCCCTGTATTATTTGGGGCTTTTTGGGACCGTGGAGGGTCCGTTAAACCCTGCACAATTGGGCGCAAAACTTGCGGGCATAGGTGTCTCGAAGACCCACATGCTGGTGTTTTTTCTTTCCTTTATGATTATTGCCGTCACATGGAACTGGATATATAACTGGGCAAGCCTCCTGATGGGATTGCGCTTGACCTGTATAAAAACGTTGAACCATGAAGGCACCGTTTGTGGCGCCCCGGTAACGAGAAACAAAGTTGTACATAAAAAGACCGGCACGGTCATTCCTCAATATGTGTGTACTCACGGCCACAAGCGCCCCGAGGCACACTTCCATCCTGTCAAAAAGGGCATCTTTAGCCATACATTATGTGCCATTTCCCTGCTTTTTTGTGTTATTATTTTTTACCTGTCCTGAGCGAATTTGAATCTATTCGGCTTTCATGGTATAAATTTCTTAAAGAACTCGGTACCCATTAAGGAGTGTTTTGTTTTGAGCGAAAAAATCCGTGTACTGCTGGTAGATGATGAAGAGCAGTTTGTTATTAATATGGCCAGGATACTGAAGGTCAGGGGATTTGACGTGTCTACGGCTTTTAGCGGATATGAGGCCGTGGATGCCATCAAATATGGGGGCGGGTTTGATGTGGTTGTGCTCGATGTCAAAATGCCCGGTATGGACGGGATAGCCACACTAAAGGAAATCAAGAAATGGGCCCCCGATACCGAGGTGATCATGCTCACCGGCCATGCCACGCTTTCTTCCGGGACCCAGGCTATGCGCAAAGGTGCCTACGACTACCTGATGAAACCCTGCGACATTGCGGACCTTACGGAAAAAATAAAAGAGGCCCACGAGGCAGAGAGCATCAAACGTCATCCGGTCCTGTGGCCCCGGAAAACGGTCAGAGAGATCACATTACATTCCTTGAAGAAACTGCTGCCTGACGAGCCACTTGTCAAAGCCCTGGAGATGCTGGGACGGGAGTCCGGAGAAGAGGCAGTGGAAGAGGTGTATATCTTAGACAATGAGGACCGGCTTCAAGGCGTTGTCACCAGGCGAGACCTGCTAAATGAGGCCCAAAAGATCAATCCCGAGGGTTCCCTTACGTGGTCTACGTTGTTGGAAAACCCTCATTGGCTCCCTGAAAAGGCCGCAAAACGGATCATGCGGCATAACCCGATAACGATCCAGCTCAATGGGCACCTCACGGATGCGGCCAATCAAATGATCATGAATAAGGTTCGGTGCATGCCTGTTCTCAAGGCAGGAAAGGCCATAGGCATCATCAAATTACAGGACGTTTTTCAATATGTGGAGCATGAAATAGAGTAAACAAACAGGAGGTTTACCAAGGTCATGTCAGATGTCCCTGCAAGCTTTAGCAAAACTAAGGAAAAGGACTATCCCTATTTCCGTGGTGTCTGGAACAGGGTCGTGGTGGCGCTTACTGCGGCCTCTTTTATCCCCCTGATCTTAATCGGCGGGGGAATGTACTACTATGCCACATCTGCCTTGAAAGAAAAAACCCTGACGACCCTCCGCATGCAAGTGATTAACCACAAGGACGCCATCGATCAGTTCCTGGCGGAACGTACTATGGACCTCAAGGTGGTGTCTGCAAGTCTGGGTCTGGATTCCCTGATCACGCCAGGGGTCCTGGAGGGCGTTTTTCTGTCTCTGCGGTCAGCAGAGGGCCGGTCATGCTTTACGGATCTGGGCATCATTGACGATCAGGGAAGACACCTGGCCTATGTGGGTCCTTACGACTTGATTTCCAAAAACTACAAGGATGCCCCGTGGTTCAAGGCCGTTATGGAGAGGGATGTCTATATCAGTGATGTGTTCTCGGGGTTCCGGAGGGTTCCTCATTTTATTATTGCCGTCAAACAGGCAGACAATGAGGGGGCCTGGATCATACGAGCCACTGTGGATACCGTGTATTTCGACGGCATTACCTCGCAATCCCCAGGAAAAAGAAGCGGGGATGCGTTTCTAATTAATAGGAATGGGGTTTTTCAGACCAATCCCCGCATGGGGGGGCAACTGATGGGACAATCGGAGTTTACAGGTCTGGAACCATTTGAAGGTGTCAAATTGGAGGAGAGACAGGGCCAAATCCATGCGACCGCCTGGCTTAAAAACGTTCCATGGCTGTGTGTGGCAAAAATTGATCAGGATGAAATCTTTGACGCGCTACATCGTGTCCGTAATACGGGCATTTTTGTCTTTATATTGGGGGCCATCCTGATTCTTTTGACTGTCCTTTTGATCACCAACCAACTGGTTTCGAGCCTGGAGACCAAGCGGCGAAATATCCGTTTTCTGGATCAGCAGCTTCGACGCACCAGTTATATGGCGTCATCAATGGAGCTGTCATATGGTTTTTTCCGGGAAATAAAGGATAACCTGGCCAATATAGATGTGGCCACCACCTGGATTCAGGACCTGTCCCGGGAGGGCAGCTCGGATGAAATCGAAAAGAGCCTGGATCAGATCAAATCGGAGGTGTTGCGCAGCCGGAAATCCATTGACAAATTTCTCAGATTTATCAGGCCCGGCCATCCGGTAATCACGGAAGTAAACATCAATGAAATACTGGATGATCTACTTGAATTCCTAAGCAGTGAACTTGATTTTAAGAACATAAAGGTAAAACGGGACTACCAGGATCACCTTCCTATCATCCGCAGTGATAACTCCAAACTGCGGCAGGTCTTTCAAAATATAGTTCTAAATGCCGTATCCGCTGTTGAAAAGGACGGTGAAATCAGTCTCACAACCAG
>JAIWFS010000169.1:0-3451 GCA_048631505.1 archaeon
TGTAAACCCGGATTTCCGTCACCAGCGCTCTGAGAAACCGGATTTCCCTCTTGGGCCGGACCCGTCTCCTTTCCTTCTTCAGGATTGCCGGCGCCTCCGGCACTTCCCATCTCTTCGTCGCAAGTCTTGTTATTCTCCTTTGATTCCATCCGTTCTCCTCCTTAAATTAGCTGATAAGCGAAAAAAGAAATTCCTATACTATCGAGTTATTATTTTTCGGTCTTCTTCTCCAGCATTACCTCAGCCTTGGCATCTTCCCACTCTTCTTTCAGCTCTGCCGCAGAATTTTTGATGCCCTTGTAAGCCCCGACGCCGCATTTCATGATTCCTCTTCGTACTGTTTCGCTCGTCACCAAAATCGCCACAGCGCCCCCAATCAATAATCCTTTCCACAAAGACGGATAGTACACCATTGTCTCACCTCCCTTTGGTTAAATGGTTATGGTTCATAAAAAATAAGCTTACCGGAATTCGTGACCACATAGAGGGTAATCGCATTATGGATAAGGGCTCCGGTAAATGGAGAAATCAACGCAAATCCTGCCAGAACGACCCCGACGAGATTGAGAAAGATAGAAATCCCGTAATTCTGATGTATGGTTTCTACGGTTTTTTTACCGAGGGTAACCGCCTGACAGACCAGGTCGAGTTCGTCTTTTTTAAGTACAATATCAGCATGTTCCAATGCGGCATCCGCTCCGGCAGTGCCCATGACAAAACTCAAATCCGCACAGGTAAAGGCCGGTGTATCATTAATGCCGTCTCCCACCATGGCCACGGTACCTTGTGGGTGCTTTGCCTTGAATTCCTTGATGAACCCAGCCTTATCCTCCGGCAACATAGACCAGCCGATGTCTGTTAAAGGAAGCCTCTGAGCCACTGCTCTTGCATTGAATTCATTGTCTCCGGTCAGCATGAAAATATTGTTGACACCTTTTGCCTTTAGTTTATCCAGAGTCCTAACAGCATCCTGCCTGATTTTATCTTCAACCCCTATCAGGCCGATCAGCTTCCCGTCCTGAGCCACAAAAAGGACTGCTTCACCTTTTTTTTGTATGCGGATCTCCTCTTCATGGCCGGCCTCGTGGTCCACCTTAAAGTCTTCCATAAAGTGATGACTTCCAACCAGAATCTGATGGTCGTCTATTACAGCCCTGATTCCGTGCCCGATAATAAGTTCTGTCTCCAGACTGGAAGGAATTTCTATTTCGCACTCTCTGACCTTTGTAAGCACGGCCAGTGACAGCGGGTGTTTCCATTTTTCCTGAGAAGACGCAGCAAGTTGCAATATTCTTTCAGGAGTTATGTCAGGGTCAATAGTAATGATACGGGAAACCCTCGGTGTCCCCCTTGTAATTGTCCCTGTCTTATCAAAGACTATGGTGTCCACATCCGCCGCTTTTTCCAGATATTTTCCACTTCTTACCAGAATGTCGCGCGAAGCGGCATTGCCCATGGCCGCGGTCATGGCTGCGGGTGTTGATAAAGCAACCCCACAGGGACAGACGATAATCAGCATACTCATGGCCCGTCTAAACGAACGGGTGAAAAAATATGTTATTAAAAAGAGGCTTAAGGAGACAGGAACAACAATATCGGCAAACTTATCAGCCATGCGCATTGTCTCTGACTCAAGGGCCTCCTCGCTCTCTATCATTTTAATAATCGAACCCATGCGGGTTTCATCACCAATCTTTTTAACCCTGACCGTAATTTCTCCCATGTCCAGATGGGTTCCTGCCATGACTCTGTCGTCAACCTTTTTATAGACTGGAAGTGATTCACCTGTCATGGAGGCCTCATCCACCAGCGCATCACCCCCTGTAACCATTCCGTCGCAGGGAACCGCGTTTCCGATGCGGAGAACAATAAGATCATCTTTGATCAGTTCACTGCTTGGAACCTCTTTTTCCCTGCCCTCTATGATCTTCCAGACCATCTGCTCCTCACCCGCCACCGCCAGCATGGTACGTATAGTCTTGCGCGTTTTCTCCATAGTCTTATCTTCGAGGTATTCGGAAAGGTTGATCAGGTACATGACCACCAGGGCAGTTGCGCTTTCTCGCATAATTATTGAGGCAAGGGAAGCCGTACAGACCAAAAGCTCCATGTTGAGCTTACCCGTGGCCTCAAGCTTCCTGATCCCTGTCTTTAAAATAGGATAGGCTAAAAATGCGGTTGTAACTGAAGCAATATTGAAGAATCCCTTATCTATTCCGACCGCTTCCCCCTTCGAACGAAGTCTCGATATCCAGACAGCAATCATGAGTATTCCGGTCACGGCAAGGACAGGACCGGGCAGATGTTCTTCTGCTGGTTCATATCTTTTAACAGAATCGTCACGTTTCACAACAGCTCGGTGTTCAATGCCGGCCTGGTAGCTACTGCACGCTTGATCGAGCGCAGCATCCAGCTCATCGAACCGGGGTAGATCAGAGGTTGTAAGCACCAGGGAGCCGCTTGCGGGCCTTGGTTCGCAGGCCACTACCCAGTCAAGACGCTCCACCTCATGGGCCAAAGATCGCAGAAGAGAAGGGTTATGCTCTCCGGTCTTTATACGCAGTCGATTCTTGATGTTTTGTGCTACGCGGTAGGTAACAGACATAAGCTTTCCAAAATGAGTTAAAATGAGCTAAAGTTAGTTTTATCATTCAAAAGCCTTCGCGAGAAACTTATTCATAAGTCCCTGGCCAAGGGACGCGATTCCCTGGCGGCTTAAAATATCCTTGTGTTCCTCCAGGCCTAATTTTTTTAAAATCCCCTTTAAGGGGGCCACATTGATGCCGGAATCTCTTATCCCATACACCGTCAGAATAAACCGGAGCTGATGAACCAGCTCTATTTTCTCTGCCAGGGCAGGATTTTCGTAACGGATCGCCTCGATTTCCTCCGGAGACGATGGGATTTCCTTAATTTCATAGTCATCCGTGGTCGCCTCAGCGTCCCTTTCCGCCTCTTTTTTGCCTGACTCAACAAGACTTTCAAGCAGGCCCGGCTCTATCTTTTGTGTGTCATAGTCTATATCGATCTCGTTTTCCTTCGGATCAAAACTAAAATCCTGGACTCCCTCAATCTCCCTGAAATGCCTTGCCATCTGGTCCGGATTGATGGACCCTTTCTTCACGGTAGTAATATCAAGTTTAAGAACCATCCTGCCATGATTGTGGCTCACCACCTCAGCCCTTTTCAAAAGTCTTTTTATCTCAAGATATTCAAACACTTGTCATCCCTTTCACCAATATCTTCCTTATCTTTCCTGCCAATTATGGCGCACACGGTGCACGGCTCGGATTCAAATTTTCCGCTTACAGCACAAACCGGCCTTGAAACCGGTGGGAGTTCTGCCATGTCAAAGCCCAACAAACGGGTGGAGTTTAGCCAAATGCCCCCGGAATGAAAAATATGCAAAAAGCCGCCGATAATCGGGGTAATTAATCCCATGGCACCAAGG
>JAIWFS010000170.1:0-3441 GCA_048631505.1 archaeon
CTTGCCCGTTTTGTTAAAGCACAGCAAGGGAATACCTCTAAGAGTACAGGTACTTCCGTTTCTGCAACCTGAGGCATCACGACACATGAATCGGTAAACATGTATGGCCCCACCTGCCCAGTCACCAGATCACTCAATCACTAAAAAACGAGCATACCAAAATACCATGTCATCCGTGGCCATTACCGGCATGGGATGTATCTCGGCTGCAGGAACTGATACAGAGAGTCACTGGATAAACATAAATAAGGGCACGGCCTGCTGCAGCCTGGTGCCGGATTGGCTTTTTTCTACCAAGCTCCGTTATCCGGTCTTTGCCGCGCCGTCCGAGGCCCTTTCGCCAACAGGTCGCGACTTTTTTGAATCAGCATCCCCATCCCTTTTGTCTTCGACCCTGAGCCGTACTCTCAATCTGACCGTTAGCGCAGTGGCTGAGGGCTTCAACCAGGCAGGGATCGGCCTGCAATATTTGCGTGGTAAAAAGGTCGGCATTGCCCTGGGAACAACAGTAGGCTGCACTTTTAACAACGAAGACTTTTATGAGCAGTGGCGCAAGGGATTGGAACCAGACCTTGCGCCGATTTTCCATTACCTGTCCGGAAATTTAGCACAGGCCCTCCACGGCATTCTTGGCACACAGGGCCCATCGGCCGTGGTCACAAACGCCTGTGCATCCGGAACGGATGCTATCGGGCTTGCCAAGGGGTGGATTGCGAGCGGGGCATGTGATCTCGCTGTCGCAGGGGGTGCTGATGAGCTGTCCAGGATAGCATACAATGGCTTTGCCGGCCTCCAACTCAGTGACACAGAGCAATGCAGGCCCTTTGATAGGCATCGCAAAGGCCTCAACCTCGGGGAAGGTGCCGGTCTGTTGGTGCTTGAGGGAGAATATCAGGCACTGGAACGCGGAATAACACCCCTCGGATGGGTGAGGGGATATGGCTCGGCCTCAGATGCCTGGCATCCCACAGCGCCTCATCCAGAGGGGCGCGGCCTTAAATGTGCCTTTGTACAGGCATTAGCAGATGCCGGTATCAGCATACAGGATGTCGCAATGATCAATGCCCATGGGACCGGCACTAAGGCCAACGACCTTGCAGAGGCCAATGCATTGTCTAACCTTTTGCCGGAGTCGTGTCACGTCGCGATTGTCTCTACTAAGGGAATAACCGGCCACACTCTAGGGGCTGCCGGCGGCCTGGAGGCGGTTCTTACGCTTTTGGCACTGCGGCAAGGAGTAACTCCAGGGACCCACGGCTACCTGTCATCAGATCCACAGCTACCTGTAAACCCCATACCACAGGGCATTTCCGTCCCACTTCCTACGCGTATTGGGATGTCACAGTCCTTGGCATTCGGAGGAGGAAATGCAGCGCTGGTTATTGAGGCAAGGCCATGAGGCAGGAAGTTGCCGTGACGGCAATGAGTGTGTCCACCAATAAGGATAATGAGTCTGTTCCTGCCTCACTCAAAAGGACCTTGAGGCGGGCAGATGGATTAACGACCCAGGCCGTGGTCGCTGCTGCACAGGCCTTGGCCAAGGCTCCATCAAGAGAGCTTGCCCCGGTTGAAGTGGGAATTTTCGTGGGCACGGCCTTTGGCCCCCTGGAGACCAACTTCCGGTTTCTCGACACATTGCTCGATGATGGAGAGGGCCAGGCCTCCCCGACCCTTTTTTCCCATTCTGTGCACAATATGGCTGCCGGATACATATCCCGGCTGCTGGATCTGCGGGGACCTGCCCTGACAATGACTACCTTTGCATGGCCTTTTTTGTCTGCGCTTGACACGGCATGGCAATTTATGGCACAAAAGAAAGTCCGCCGCGCTTTGGTAGCAGCGGTCGAAGCAAAGAGCGCTGTCCTGGAAGACGCCCTTAGGCGACTAGGGGCATCTGATCATTCCGCGCCTGTAGAAAAGGCCGTGGCATGTGTCCTTGATCCAGTGGAGTGGGCTCCCCCAGGGTACCCTGTGCTTCAGGATCTCGAGATCAATGAGGTGCCATGCGCCCCTCAAATCCTGCTAACCAGGAAAGGAGAGAGATGGGCACCCCAATCAAGCCAATGCCCCACAGGACCCTTGGACCACGCACTGGCCATTGTCAAGGCGTTCACGCACTTGCGAGGCAAAAGTGCGGATGATATTCTTACTTTCAATATTACGTCTCTTTTTGGAGATGCCCGGCTAACCTGGCGTATAAAGGAGGAGATACATATAGAATTACTCAAATTGACCCGAGCACTTCAGTTCAGGCGGCAATCTTCCGATTGATACTGTAGACCTGATGATACAATAGATTTTTTGGTTGCATGTATTCAGTAAAATCTGCAGTCAAGAAAGGAGAAAGAGAGTGTCTGGAACTGAACAAAGAGCAAGTGTCCGTGTCCCTGCCCGATTTAAAGTAGACTATTCCCACGAGGGCAATTATCTCATTTCATACAGCAAGAACATCTCTGCCGAGGGGATGTTTATCTGCACAGATAAACCCGTTCCTGTTGGGACCCATCTTAAATTGGTGTTCTCCATTAAAGACCTCCACGAGGTAGTAGTAACTGCAAAGGTTGCATGGGTAAACCTTCAAGGGGGAAAGGGGGATACCGGACTGGGTTTAGAGTTTGTTGATCCACCAACCCTCCTGAAAGAAGCCATTCTGCGGATAGTCAATCGCATAGCAGTTGTTGAACCACAGAACCGGTAATTGATTTTTTCCAGGACTTCCGGTTCGTCGCAGACTGTTATGTAATTGCCGATTCCAGGGCCATGTCTATGGAGACCTTGATTGGTGCTTTGCCTTATACGTAAGGCATTGCTCCAAGAACCGGACACCCAAATGGAATCGTAAGTCTTGAAAGTATAGGAATTTCCATTTTAGACACGGATTACACGGATGGCTATGGATTAGGTTTATACTGTGTAATCTGTGAAATCTGTGTCCAAAATTTTCTAAGTCCGCCCGAAGGGCGTTAAGTTCTTGCCTTGGAGATATCATGGAATTTTGTGATGAAAACTGTAACGAGTGTCCAATAATCAACCACCCAAACAATCGGCGTTTAACCAGAATGTTTAACGAAGCGTATAAAAAATTTGGTGATGATTTTTATATTATCGTAGAGGAACATTGTCCTAATATGACCTGTTGCTTTGATTGTCATATTGATGATTTCTGCCATATGGATGGGTGCAAAATCATGGACGGTATATAACCAACCGCTTGACTTGACGTTAAAAACCCGTGCAAGTCAGCTAATTATTATGCTTCAGCAATCATTAGAAAGGAGGTAGATATGAATTCGTTGAAATTGGCATTAATAATTACATTAACCTTTGCGTTCACAGCCCTGCCTGTCCTGGCTAATCAGGAAGTTGCAACTGAAAAGGGTCTTGGTGAAAAACTCTTGCGCCAATTATGGGCAGATATGAAAAAACCAGATATGGAGGTGA
>JAIWFS010000171.1:0-3422 GCA_048631505.1 archaeon
CAGCCCTGGTTCACCGGGTGGTCGGGCTCACCCTTGAGCTTCACCACTTTCCCGTCTTCGACAGTCGCCAATACGCCGGCCTGTAGCCAACAGCCAAAACAAAGAGCTCGCTTAACCTCAGTACTCTTGGCTTCTTTCATATTTTTCCCTCCGTATTGAAATTTTATCTGTATACCCCGTATTCCTTGGTGAATTCGACCATAGTCTTGACGTTTTCATGCTTGGCCTCGTCAAACCAGAGACCGCAGTCAACGATCAGGCCACCTCCTTTACCCACCACGTCAATGAGCTCTTTGAGGCAGTCTTTCATTTGCTGAATTGTCCCGGAGAAAAGGATTGAAGCCGGGACCCCTCCCCGAATACATACTGTCTCCCCTAAAATTTCCTTGGCCCTGGCCCAATCCACTTTTTCAAACCAATAGATGCATTTGCCCTTCGGTATGTCCGCGATGGTTTCCAGACGGGACGTGTATTCCCCTTCGCAGAGCAAAAGTGGTACAAACCCTTCCTCAATCAGTCCCATCATGACCTTCTTCAGAGGGGGCCAGTAAAAGGTGTTGAACTGCTCTGGGGACATAAAACCGTCAGCCCCTTTGTGTAACATAAAGCCGATGATAGGATGTCCAGTGTCTTTGGCAAGATCCAAACCCATCTTGATCGAGATGGGTACCAGCTTCTCCACGACTGCCAGAAGCTTGTCAGGGCATCTATACATATCCGTCATCACACCGGCAGTCCCCCTGAACCAGTCACCCACCAAGTCATAAGGTGCGGCTGATTCTCCCCCTTCAAACAGAGGGAAACCGCGCGAGACAATCTCTTCGGCCTGTTTCCCGAGGATGCTCACCCACTTAAGTGATTCCTCCCCCGCTTTCATCAGGGCCTTTAGGGCCTCCTGGACCTCTGGGATGCCAAAATAGGCATAAGAACCGCACATTGTCAGGTAATACCCAAAGGACTCGGCAAAGGGACGAATCCGTTCTAACGGTGTTAACTGGCTGCAGACGCGCGGGAGATAGACGCGGAGCATGAAGTCAGACGGGTCACCCAGGTAATGGTCGTAAAACTCCTCGGCCTTTACGTATTCATCTTCCACAAACTGATAGACATAATGGGCCGGAATTTCCCGTCCGGGCCATCTTAGTTGCTTGTATCCCAGGGCTTCAAAAAGAGGGGCTGGAAATGCGTAGCCCGAACCCAGAAACATATCAGGTTCAAACTCCTCTAAGGTTTTCATAGCGGCCTGATGGGCCTTCTCATAATCAAACACGGCCTCCTCACAGGTCAGACCGTTGTCCAGGTAAGGAAACATGCCAAAGCTGGGCACGATAGGAACCCGATCAGGGATTTTAAGTTGAATGACATCGGCGATCCTCCGAGCCCGCCTCTTATAGGCGGCTTCAGCCTCGCCATTGATAAAATCAATGCCTTCTCCGGAACACCAACGTTCAAGGTTTTCCCTCGTCTTATCCGCCATTATGCACCTCCAATCCATTCTTTGGCCAGGGTCACAGCCGCCATGGCGTCCGGCCTATATGCGTCCGCGCCGGAGAACTTTTTCACCTCATCATCCATCACACCCCCTCCGATCATAATCTTCACCTGGTCCCTCAAACCCGCGGTCTTTACGGCCTCCACCGTATCCTTCATTGCCTGATAGACCGAGGTCAAAAAGCCACTCAGGCCCAGCACCTCAGCCTCCACTTCCTTGATTTTGTCCACAAAAGCCTGGGCTGGGACATCAACCCCCAGGTCGAATACCTCGAAACCGCTCACATCCAACATGAAAGACACCAAATTCTTGCCAATATCATGCAAGTCTCCCGCGACAGAGCCAATGACGAACTTCCCGAGGCGCTTAGTTTGGGACTTCTGTGATAACTCAGGTTTCACTATGTCAGATATCTGTTCAAGAATTTTGCCCGAATAAACAAGGTCGGGAATAAAATATACATTGTCCGCAAACCGCTGGCCCACGATCTTCATTGCTTCTCTGGCATCTTCAACGATTTTGTGAGGGTCCTCTCCGGCCTCCAGCCTCTCCCCGGTGACCCGGAGACAGTCTTGTTCCTTTAACTCCACAAGCAGTGTGATCAAATTATCTGTCATACTTAAACCTCCTTAACCAGCAATGTTCATGAAAGAAATGGTTTTGAGTGGTCCGGTTTAGTCCATTAATTCATTTACGAAGCTTACCTACTCCTTGTAGGCCTTACATACTTTATTCCCCGCGTGAACTATGCGACTTTGTATATCATTTCCTCCTTGTAACCTGTAACCACTCTCATATACCCCCTCAACATACTATCCACCTCCCTATCACCCGTATCGACGAGAAGTGGCTTTCGTTTCAGGGAGTTGGGCTTGTTCTGGGTTGCTACTACAATGACGTTTTCAACTCCAGAAATAGCTAAAGCATTCTATTTGGAAGCCACAGGGCCAACTGGGGGAATATCATAGTTATGATCAGAACGATCAATTGTATTGCCACGAATGGAGGAATTGATCGCCAGATGTCCTTGGTATGTATCTCAGGGGGGGCAACCCCTCTCATCATGATTAGGGCCCAGCCAAATGGAGGAGTCAGGTAAGCCACCTGCATATTAAGAACAAATATAATAGCATACCATATGGGATCAAAACCCAAAAAAACAGCAATGGGGATGAAAATTGGGGCGCATATGGTCAAAACAGCATAATCATCCATAAACATGCCAAATACAAGGAGCATGATTTGCATTGCTCCAAGTATGAACCAGCGATTAACAGACAGGTTTTCTACTATTTCCATGACCATGTCTTGTGCCCCTGCACTGATATAAACGACACCAAAGAGCGTGGCTGCCACCAAAATCCACAGGGCCATACCACTGATTTTCATGGTCTCAAGACATGAGTCTGTTATCACCTTCCAGGTCAATCTGCCATAAATAATACAGATCAAACAAGAGCCCATGGCGCCAACGCCGGCAGCCTCTGTAGGGGTGGCAATCCCCATAAATATAGCCCCCAAGACCAGGACAACCAGTAAAGAGGGAAGGACTATATCCTTAAGTGAAGCCCATCTGATCTTCCAGGTTATTTCCTCAGAGGACCTGGGTGCAAGATCCGGCTGGAGATAACACCTTACCGTAATATAAAGTATGTACAGGAATGCAGTGATAAAGCCGGGGATAGCTCCTCCAAAAAAAATCTTACCTATTGAAATCCGTGAGATATAGGCAAAAATGATCATGATGATGCTTGGAGGAATAATTTCACCCAGAACACCGCCGGCCATCACGCACCCCAAGGCGAGGGACTTATCATAGCGGTGTTTTATCATGGCTGGCACTGCAATCAGCCCCATGGTGAGGATGCCGGGACCAAACCCGCCGCACATGGCCAGGGCAACACATACGCCGACCGATCCGATTGCCAGA
>JAIWFS010000172.1:0-3415 GCA_048631505.1 archaeon
GATCCTTCTGACGGGGAGAAGGCCCCGCTGGCAGATAAAGAAGCATTTAAGGAAGCAGCAAAACGCTTTGCCAAGGCCCTGGGCGAACATCCCGTGACCAGTCAGGGCCTTCCAACTTATGGAACAGATGTGCTTATCAATGTTATCAACGAGGCAGGCGGGCTTCCCACACGAAACTTCAGTTCCGGGCGCTTTGAAAATGCCGATAAAGTGGGAGGAGAAAGCCTGAACAAGATTACAGTTGAGCGAAAGGGGAACCCAACCCATGGATGCATGACGGGCTGTATCATCAAGTGCTCAGGTATTTACTTAGATGAAAAAGGTGAATATCTTTCCAAGTGGCCTGAATATGAGACAGTCTGGGCCTGGGGCCCCAATTGCGAGATCGATGATCTGGATGCCATAGCACGAATAGACCGCGCGTGCGACGACATCGGTGTTGATACCATCGAGCTCGGCAATTCGGTGGCCGTGGCAATGGAAGGCGGGGTCAAGGAGTTCGGAGACGCAGCGGCCGCAGAAGAGCTCATAGCAGAGGTGGGTAAAGGCACACCTCTGGGTCGGATTTTAGGTTCAGGTGCAGCAGTAGTGGGTAAGGCCTTTGGCGTAAGACGTGTACCTGTGGTCAAAAACCAGGCTATGCCTGCCTATGATCCCCGGGCCGTAAAGGGTATAGGTGTGACATATGCCACCACACCAATGGGCGCTGACCATACGGCAGGGTATACTGTAACAGCGAATATCGTGAAAGTGGGGGGTTATGTTGATCCCCTCAAACCAGATGGCCAGGTTAAATTGTCTAAGGACCTCCAGGTTGCGACAGCAGCCATCGACACATGCGGGCTTTGCCTGTTCGTGGCCTTTCCGGTTTTGGACATCCCGGATGCCTTCGTTGCAATCGTGGATATGGTAAATGCCAAGTATGGCCTGTCATTGACCGGTGACGATGTCGGAGCCCTTGGACAACGGGTATTGACAATGGAAAGGGATTTTAACACCAGGGCAGGTTTTACACCGGCCGATGATCGGCTTCCTGAATTTTTTAAGCTGGAGAAGCTCGCACCCCACAATGAGGTGTTCGACGTTCCGGACGAGGAACTGGATACGGTTTTTAATTTTTAGATAAACATTGAGGTCATTTCGCCTGCTTCCATGCCGCCGCCTGCCCGTGTAAGGGCAAAAGGCGGCATGGAAGCGAGAATCTAAAATTTATCGTAGTGAGTGAATTCACTGATCTCACGGCGTTTCGGCGCTTCCGGATCCTTTGCAGGATAACCCACGGGTATCATCGATACAACTTCGTAGTCTTCAGGCACACCCAGGATCTCTTTGGTCTTGTTGTGGTCAAAGAGCCCAACAATCACGGTCCCTAATCCCAGATCGTATGCAGTCAAACAAAGGCTTTGGGTAGCAATACCCAGGTCGAACATAAACCAATCCCCGAACTTGGTAGTGACCTGATCCTTGTAATATCCCGAACTTTTCAGTTTTCCGCAGAGCACAAGGACCACAGGGGCCTGGACCATGGCTTTTGTGGCCGGGTTCTTAATTAAAGTCCCTTGAAGCTTCTCTTTTATAGCCGGGTCTTTCACAACAATCACTTCCCAGCACTGGGTGTTTGCCCAGGAGGGGGACCATTGTACGGCTTCGAGGATCTTGTTCAAGGATTCATCCGGTACATCCTTATCCTGGTACTTTCGAATACTGCGCCTTCCTTTGATAATTTCCATTACATCAGCCATTTCGTTTCCTCCTTGTTCAGAACGAAAATAATTCAGGTATCCGCTGGGCCAGCATAATATCACCGCTCACTCTCAATTGCCCGCCCATAAATGCCTGCATGGGATTCAGCTCCTTATTTACCATGGCAAGCCAGTCTTCAGCAGACATGGTCAAAGTCACAGTGGGCTCGTCATGAGTGCCTTCCTGGACCTGACAAACGCCATCCTTGACAATCACATTCCAGATGCCGCCCTCATCTCCTGTTATATCAAACTGGAACGCCGCATCCAGTCCTTGAGCAGCAGTCGTATTAAAAACCTCTGTCACTTTTTCGAAAACCTCTTTTACATTTGTTGCAGCCATTCTTTTCTTCCTTTCTTTTTACTTTTTGGTTAAATCACGCCCTGTTTCTAAAAAGGTGACTTGAACAAAAGATGCCAGTATTGTCAACTGATTTTCTTACCCGGTCGCCACCACCCGATTACCGAGCCATATCTTTTGAACTGCACTCGCTCCCTTCTTTCAATCTCCCTTATCCAGTCCCCCAGCCCTGACGCGTGATGTATGATAAGCGGGGTGCTATGCGCAGGGAGAATATCGGCGGGGAGAGCATACGCGCCAAACGTCTTCTGGGTGTTGGCCGAAATCACTTGTGTGTCCCATGGGGTTGGATGGATGTACCCATGAATGGCCCCGTCGGCCCTGGCATATCCCCATTCCTTTGGGAACCCCTCTTTGAGCTGCCTCATAAGGCGGACTGCACTCAGATTAGCATCAACATTCAGCCCTTTATTGAGGTTTCGCAATATCCCATCGTCAAAGGACTCAAAACCCACCGAGCTCAGAAGAATATACACTCCCATGTTCCGGGCCAGACCCAGGGCCTGTCTCAAATGTTTCTCCCCCATCACAAACCAGTCTGCCCTTAATATGAGGTTAATCTGAGAAGGCCTGATTCCCCTCCCTTTGATCTCATTCAGAAGGCGGGGGAGACCGGGGAGGGGATTCTCGTTGATCAACTCGAAGGGAATCTTCCTGCCATCTGCAAGCTCGGGGAGACAGTGGATTTGACTCACTACCGTCTCCATATCCAATGCCCCGTAAAAACCCTTGTCAACCGCCACATCACAGAAGCTGCATCCTTTCAAAGGGAGCTTAACCGTTTGTCCATTTTTCCCGGCCAGGGAAACCGGGTAGCCTATCTCGGCCATTCTCTCCCGGGCTGCATGGGGGCACCCAATATGCTGTAATACTTGCCCGGTGCTGATTTTCAAGGGAATCAGCCCTTCTTTCCCCATTGTGTAAATATTGTCCCACCGTACTTTCCTCAAAAACTCCTCTTCCCAGGTCTTTTGCAGGTTTTGGACTATTTCACCATCCTGCCTGCAATAGAGGAGCCCTGGGGTGTCCTGCCAACCATTTCCATCAAGATTTTGTAAGAGATAAATGACCTGCTCAGCAGGTCCATGTAAGGAGAAAGTAAAGTTCTTCGAGAGCCCCTTGAATCGGTGGGGGTGCTCCTGCCAATCCCTTTCCCCCAAATAATCTACATCGGCCTGGGGCCCAGCAAGCAGCGTGAGGCCTCCCTCGTCCCTGAGTTCCCTGGCAAAGGCAAATAAGTCTTCCCTGCCGCTCAGGGCAGAAAAACCGACTATGGGCCGTTCTACCCCGAAATAGTCGATCAAGGCCTTTT
>JAIWFS010000173.1:0-3330 GCA_048631505.1 archaeon
CCTATCACCAGAACTGGATCGCTTAAGATTTGAACGCGTCCAGGTCTTGATATTCTGCAATCAATTTTCTCTCCAAGAAATCTCCCTTCCAGTTTAAGAATCAGTTTTTTGCCCAAAAGAATGAAACGAAATCGTATAAATCCCGTTCAATATGGTCTTCTATTGATTCATTGCTTCTGTGAATCATGTCAAGGGATAATTCGCCTGTCCCCATTAAATGATACGCCTTACATATGTGGCGATGGCTGAAGACAGGAAAGCATAATTTTATCTGAATCAAAATCTACGATCAAACCCGGCTAATACTGCCGATCGCGTATCGAGTGCCTTTTCCCTGGCCTTGCCTGACCAAATATCTGCCGTTAACAAGCTCCCTCAGTTTGACCTTTATTGTATTCCTGTTTGCTTTTGTAATGGATTCAATCTCTGATATGGATAGTTCACCCTGGTCCTTTACCAGTTCAATGATCTGCCTTGACAACTTTGGCAGCTTTGTAATGATATTTTCCCTTTCAATCTTTAGGGATAACATCTCCTTCTGGCCATCAAGGGCATTTAAAAAAAACAATAACCAGGGTTCATATTCCGGATTATCAGATTTAAACGTGCCTTGGGTCCTTCTCAACGCCAGGTAATAGTTGTCCTTATTTCTTTCAATAACGCTTTCCAGAGAGCTGTAAGGAACATATGAATACCCTTCCTTAAGAAGCAATAAGGTTGTCAATATCCTTGACAGCCTTCCATTGCCGTCCTGGAACGGATGTATCGCCAAAAAATGGACTGTAAATATTGATATGGTCAACAGAGGATGGAGTTCTTTTTCTTTTAACTGCCTGTTGATCCATTCCAATAATTCTTTCATATCCTCTGGAGTATCAAAGGGTGATGAGGTTTCAAAAATAACGCCAAAGCTTTTCCCATCATGGTCAAAGGCTTCCACATGATTGGGCATTTTTTTATATTCACCCCGGTGACGGATATCCTTTGCACTGTATTGGAGAAGCATCTTATGCAACTGTTTGATATAGTTTTCCGTAAAAGGTATTTCTTCAAAAGATTCAAACACAGTGTTCATCACATCTGCATATCCTGCAACTTCCTGCTCATCCCTTGATTCAAAAGATTTTCTACCAACCCCGGATAATAATAGTTCTATTTCCTGATCTGTAAGTGTAACCCCTTCTATCCGGGTTGATGACCCAATGGATTCTATTGTTGCAACATGCTTTAATGCATCAAGACGCTCAGGCGCCAGGTTCCCGATGGCTTTCCATTCCCCTTTGAATTCATCTATCCTTGCGATCTGATTCAGTATCTTTTTTGTTATATTTATAGAAGGATTTATCATTGATTTTCCCTTTATATACCCATAAATGTACCCATATTCACCCATAACTTTTGAAAAGTCAAGAAAACCCCACAAATATACCCGTAAATACCTATATATCAGAGCTCGCTATTTGATCTAAGAAATAGCTCCGTTTTTTGGACACCATTCTCATCATATTAGTTGTATGGAGCCAAATTGAGGAATTGCGTATTTAGGGATTGAGGGATTAAGACAGGGAAATGATTCAGATTTCAATTCCTAAATCCCTGAATTTTACGAGTGTCCAATTTCCGGGTAAATGATATAAATTCGAATAATAATAACGACTTAACCACTCAACCACTTAACGAGGTCTGTATGGTGATGAGTATGCAACCTTTGAACCTTTGAACCCGTGAACGGTTACGTAAATTCATCGGCAATCGATTGCTAATGAAGATACAGCAGTTCTCTGGCCTCATCCGGAGTCGCCACCTCTCTTCCCAATTCACCACTCAGACGTACAATGCGCTCCACCAGTGCCTCGTTGGTGGCTAATTGACCCTTTTTGTAGTAGATATTGTCTTCCAGACCTACTCTCACATGTCCCCCCATCATTACGGCATGCAGATTCATGGGGAGTGAACCTGTGGGCGCCACCGTAACGATAAGTTTTTTTATGTAATCATTGATCCTGTCTGTTTGGAGATTGATATCCAATATGCGGTTAACGTGAAAACCGATGTGGACGGCTCAGACCCGATCGAGACCGAGGGCCTTGAGGATCTCCGGCTCGGGTGAACCGTCGGGCCGCCAACGGCGAAGGCTGTAGTATTGAGGGAGCATCTTGTCCAGTTCGCACACATGCCCTTTTGCAGGTCCGTCCGGGAGCGGTTCCTGTGTGATCCGCTTCGGCAAGGAATCGTCTTTGGAGCCAAAGCCCGCCCTGGTGAGAAAGAGCCTCTCCAGATTTATGATCCTCTCCCCTGCCTTAGCAAGGGAGTCCATATCGTAATTCGTTCCCGTTGCGGCATTGAGCAATCGCGCCATACCTTCCGGTCGAATATCTTCCGTGGGCGTTACCAGGTTCCGGACAGAAAAAAAGACGCAGAGCCCTGCGGAATCGATCACGGCAAAGACATCCTGCCAGTCTTTTACGATTTGGGCCTTGTCCTCCCATGTAAGGGGGTCGATGAGTTTTGGGACCCCCAAAATCTCGATATAGGCGGGATCGCCCCGCATATGACTGGCCCCGATACTGGAGGTGGCATAGGCAAGACCCATCCCCTTTTCCCCCCTGGGGTCATAACCGGCAAATTCCTGTCCCTTTGAGACTATGGCCAGGTCAGGGCATCCGTATGCCCGGGCCAGCCTGAGACTTCCCATGGCAAGCTGGTCTCCGAAACCCTCCCTGGCCGATGTCTTGCGGCACATCTCCACAAGGCCTTCAGCATCGCCAAAGGGGAGCGGACGCCCTATTTGGGACGTCTTCAGGATACCCTTTTCGTACATCTCCATGGCGCAGGCCACCGTGGAGCCCATGCTGATGGTGTCCATGCCCATCTCATTGCAGATATAGTTGGCCTTGGTAAGGGCCGCCAGGTCCTGGATATCACAGTTGCTTCCAAGGGAGTAGATGGTCTCATATTCGGGGCCTTCACCTTCTCCCTGATAGGGCCCATCCGGAACACGTGTCACCCGGCCGCACGCGATGGGACAACTGAAACAGGCTCTCGGCTTTACAAGGAATCGCTCGGTCAGGGCCTCACCGCCGATCTTTTCCCAATGTTCAAAGGTGCCCTGTTGAAAGTTGCGGGTGGGAAAGATTCCTGCATTCTGGGTTCCGATAATGGTAATGGCGGTGCCGTAGGTACGAAGGGGCGGGGGCTGGTCCTTGAGGGAATCCTTGAAACGGGCCAGCATCTCCTTTACGGTCTGCCTGAAAGCGGCCTCATCATGGAGCGGCACCTTGCGGTGACCCTCTACCACCACGGCCTTCAGACCCTTTGACCCCATAACGG
>JAIWFS010000174.1:0-3285 GCA_048631505.1 archaeon
CATGGGTGGGTAGCGGAGCGTTTTTGAACAAAGTCGTGACTGACAAGGAGGTCACAATCGGCCCTGACTCCAACATCGGACTGGGGAATATTTATGTGGCAAATCGTCTCTATCCCGAGCACCTTTCTGCCGGCATAACCCTGATCGGCAAATGGGCCTCTGTCCCTAAAGGGGCAAAAGTCGGCACAAATTGTATTATTGCCCAAGGGGTCACGAATCATATGTGGCCGGAAGATTTATTACTCCCTGACGGGGAGACACTGGATGGTCTAAACAAATGATTTTTCAGGAAATTATAACAAATCTTAATAAATACTGGCAGGAACAGGGGTGCATATTGCTCCAGCCATATGACATGGAGGTAGGGGCAGGGACCTTTCATCCGGCCACTTTTCTTCTATCCCTGGGGCCTGAGCCTTGGCGTGTTGCATATGTACAGCCCTCGCGGCGTCCCACAGACGGCCGTTATGGTGAGAATCCCAACCGCCTGCAGCACTATTACCAGTATCAGGTAATACTCAAGCCCTCACCTGATAATATACAGGACTTGTATCTTCACAGCCTGGCAAATTTCAATCTGAATCTGGCAGAACATGATATACGTTTTGTGGAGGATGACTGGGAGTCACCAACCCTTGGGGCCTGGGGTCTTGGTTGGGAGGTCTGGCTTGATGGTATGGAGATTACCCAGTTCACGTATTTCCAGCAGGTCGGCGGGGTTGATGTAAATCCAATATCCGTTGAGATTACCTACGGCCTGGAACGGATCGCCATGTATCTTCAGGGAATAGATAATGTCTATGACCTCAAATGGAATGACCAGGTGAGATACGGTGCCATACATCATAGGGACGAGGTGGAGTTCTCTCGCTATAATTTTGAGGCTGCGGACGTGGAGACCTTGAAGCAACTGTTTTCACTCCACTACAAAGAGGGGTTGAGATTGCTGGAGCAAAGGCTTGTGCTTCCGGCCTATGACCAGTGTCTTAAGTGCTCTCACTACTTTAATCTCCTGGATGCCAGAAGTGCCATAAGTGTGTCGGAGAGGACTGCATATATAGGCCGTGTCCGTGAGCTCGCACGGGGAGTTGCCGAGAGATACACAGCTCTTGAAGAGGGAGGGGGCAAGGCGTGAACACCAGGAATCTTCTTTTGGAAATCGGAACTGAAGAGATCCCGGCGGCTTTTATCTCAGGGGCCCTGGATGACCTGGCCCGGCTGGCTGGAGAACATCTGGACCGTGAGCATTTGACATATGAAGATGTCTCAACCATAGGGACTCCCAGGCGTTTGGTCCTTTTTGTCAAGAATTTGCCGGACCGGCAACCTGATAGAGAAGAGGTTATTACAGGCCCACCTGCAAAAGTCGCCTTTTCATCTGACGGAAAGCCAACAAAGGCAGGAGAGGGATTTGCGCGTAGTCACGGTGTCAGGGTTGAAGATCTGCAGGTGGAAGATACTGAAAAGGGACTTTACATAGTGCTGCGCAGGATAGTCCCCGGCAGAGAGACGATTGAGCTTTTAAGCAAACTCCTTCCCCTGGTCATAGCCGCAATTCCATTTCCAAAGACCATGCGGTGGGGTACAGAGGAGCTGCGCTTTGCAAGGCCTATTCGCTGGCTTGTGGCCCTCTACGGAGAAGATATAGTTCCTTTCAGCCTTGCTGGGGTCGAGACTGGTTCTGAAAGCCGTGGACACCGGTTCATGGCCCCTGAGGCGATCCGGGTGTCATCAAATCCGGATGGCTACATAAAAGCCCTTGAAGGGGTCTTTGTGCTGGCTGATCCCTCAGTCAGGAGAAACAGACTCCTTAAAGAGGCACGGAATGCCACGGCATCGGTTAGCGGTAACATCCTTTCCGACGATGAACTCGTGGATATTAATACCTATCTTACCGAGTTTCCATCTGCGGTATGCGGCTCTTTTGATAAACGTTTTTTGGCTCTTCCCCGCGATGTGTTAATAACCTGCATGAGGGAGCACCAGAAGTATTTCGCCGTTGTGGATTATAATGGTGATCTTATGCCGCACTTTGTGGCTATTAACAATACGCGCTCACCAAGGCCCGGGCTTGTATGCGAAGGCCATGAAAGGGTGCTCAGGGCGAGGCTTAGTGATGCGGAATTTTTCTTTAAAGAGGATCTGAAACGACCTCTGGATGCCTTTGTTGCTGAGCTCTCAGGGATGATTTTTCATAAGCGTCTTGGGACCGTCCTTGACAAAATTCACAGGGTAAAGGCCCTTGCTCATTACCTGGCCAAACAGGTGGCCCAGGATAAGGTAAAAGAGATTGAGAGGGCAGCCTGGCTCTGCAAAGCAGACCTTTTGACAGAGATGGTAGGGGAGTTTCCAAGCCTCCAGGGCATAATCGGGAGAGAATACGCCCTTCTATCCGGTGAAAGCCGGGAGGTGGCAAATGCCATAGAAGAACACTATATGCCGGTCCGCTCAGGAGGGCAGCTTCCGGGGAGTCTCCCGGGGGCATTGCTCAGTATTGCGGACAAGATGGATACTATCTGCGGGACCATTGCCATCGGACTAAAGCCTTCCGGTACTGCTGATCCCTATGGTCTGAGGAGGCTGGCCCTCGGCATCCTCCATATAGTGGAAGAAAGATCCCTGTCTCTGTCCTTGAAGGCACTGATCGCAGAGGCCTCGCATCAGCTTGAGAATCAGCTTTCAGAGGTATCGAAAGAGCTTACCACTGAGGTCATGACTTTTTTCAAACGGCGCTTTTCCTATGATCTCACTGCCAAGGGAATGGACCATGATGTCGTAGAGGCGGTCACCAGGGTGGAGTTCGATGATGTGAAGGACTGTATTCTGAGGGCAAGGGCCCTGGCGTCTGTCCGTTCGAGGCCGGAATTTGAGCCCCTCAGCAGTGCCTTTAAGCGGGTAATGAACATACTTAAGGGCTTTGAAGGCGGGGCGGTAAATCCCTTATTGCTTGAAGCAGAAGAGGAAAAGGCACTTTATGAGGTATATCTTTCTGTAGAAGAAAAGGTTGGTGTTTCCCTTGAAAGCCGGGACTATGAGCAGGCCCTGGTTACCCTGTTGTCTCTCAAGCCTCAAGTGGACAGCTTTTTTGACCATGTGATGGTCATGACGGAGGACATAGATGTAAGGGCCAACCGGCTGGCACTCCTCTGGAACATAGCCCGCCTTTTTCTCAGAATTGGTGACCTTTCAGCCATAGTTGTATCCGGGTAGAAATGATAACCGTTCAGAGGTTCAGGGTTCAAAGGTTCAGAACCGTTGAACCCTGAACCCGTGAACGCCCTTTAA
>JAIWFS010000175.1:0-3233 GCA_048631505.1 archaeon
CAGGCTTTTAGGATCTATGTTCAGACGAAGTTTTTCCGGATCCAGTGGTACGATGGTAGTCATTTTCACCTTCTCTTACGATCTAAGTGCTCATAGGCAAGATCTGTTGCAATCCTGCCTCTGGAGGTCCTGTGCATGTAACCTCTTTGTATTAAAAAGGGCTCATAGACATCTTCCAATGTGCCTTTTTCTTCTCCTACGGATGTGGCAAGGGTGTCAAGCCCGACCGGCCCGCCCTTGAACTTGTCTATGATGGCAGCGAGAATTTCACGGTCCATGCGGTCAAGACCCTGATGGTCAACTTCCAGCAAGCGCAGAGCCTTGTCTGCTATCTGACGGGATATGCTTCCGTCGGCCCTGACTTCTGCATAGTCCCGGACCCTCCTTAAGAGCCTGTTTGCTATTCTGGGAGTACCTCTTGACCTCTTTGCGATCTCAAGAGCACCTTGTTGGTCAATTTCAATGACCATGAGCCTGGCAGACCGGTTAACAATTGTGCATAGTTCGTCATCCTGATAAAAGTTTACTCTCAGTACTACCCCGAAGCGATCCCTGAGGGGCGGTGAGAGCAGCCCGGCCCTTGTAGTTGCCCCAACCAGAGTAAAATGCGGAATCTCGATCTTGATGGTCCTTGCACTGGGGCCTTGTCCGATTATCAGATCCAGTTGAAAGTCCTCCATTGCAGGGTAGAGTATTTCCTCCACCACAGGACTCAGCCGGTGAATTTCATCAATGAACAGCACGTCTCCCTGCTGTAAATTGGTCAGTATGGCGGCCAGATCTCCCGGCCTTTCTATCACAGGACCAGAGGTGGATCTGAAGTTCACCCCAAGCTCTGTTGCAATTATGTGGGCAAGAGTGGTCTTGCCCAGGCCTGGCTGCCCGTGGATCAATACATGGTCAAGGGCCTCGCCTCTTTTTCTTGCTGCAGTAATAAAGACATCGAGGCTGGCCTTGACCTCCTGTTGACCTATGTATTCAGAAAGGGTCTTCGGCCTTATTCCGGGCTCGAAAGATTTGTCTTCCTGCAAGGGTTCAGGGCTCAGATTCGTGTCACCCGTTCTGTTTGCGATATTTTCTGCTGTCATGCCTGTTTTGTACGACTTTTTGCCAGACCCTGCAGGGCTTTTTTCACCAGATCTTCAAGGCTTGCACTATCACCCGCAGATGCAAAAGCCCTCCCAAGGGCGGCCTTGGTCTCAGATGAACCATAACCAAGATGGGTGAGTGCTGAGAGTGCGTCATCCCACAGGTCTCCCTTACCCGGTTGCTCAATATGCGGGGATGATTCCATATCCCACTGTCTCTTCGTTAGTATGGCCTTGGCCTTTTCCTTTAGATCAATACACAGTCTTGCCGCGGTTTTTTCGCCTATACCTTGGATGGCCCTAAGTCTTTTATTCTCTTCTCTGGCCAGTATCTGTAAGAGTTCTTCAGCAGAGAGCATTGACAGGATATTCAGTGCCAGTCTGGGGCCTACTCCTGAAACTTCCAGCAACAGCCTGAACATGTCCCTTGTTTCAATTGTTTCAAATCCATAGAGTGAAAGCGTGTCGTCCTTCCACACAAGGTGGGTAAAGACTGTCAGTTCATTGCCGGATGGAGGCAATTTGGCCAGGGATGAAGAGGGCATCTGAATTTCATAGCCGACCCCATTCACATCAACTATAACACCCCGGTCCCATTGACCCTGTTTCTCGCCCCTGATATAGCCGATCATCAGCCTTTCCTTTTCACGGAATCGGGTATTAGCCGGCTGCCCGAAGAGTGGGCATGGCATATAGCCACAGCCAGGGCATCCGCAGCATCCTGGGCGGGTTTTTTGGACAGGTTGAGGAGTACCCTGACCATGTGTTGCACCTGGGTCTTTTCTGCCCTGCCGTAGCCAACCACTGCCTGTTTAACCGTCATGGGCGAGTACTCGAATACAGGGAGACCTCCATGGACTGCCGCCAGAATTACCGCCCCCCTGGCATGACCAAGTAGCAAAGCAGCCCTGGCGTTAACTGAATGAAAGACGCCTTCTACTGCTGAGACTGTTGGATTGTGCCGGCCTATTACTTCCTTTAGACCTGAATAGAGTCTTTCGAGCCGCTCTGCAAAGGTGAGTTCCGTGCGCGGACGGATGATACCTGCATTGACGAAATGGAGCCTGTTATCCTCCCATGACACAATTCCATAACCAGTAGCCCGCGATCCGGGGTCGATACCCAGGATGATCTCCCTTGGCATCCCTAGCCGACCTTTTCAAGGATTTCATCAGGAATATCAAAGTTGGCGTAAACGTTCTGGACATCGCTGTTTTCTTCCAGTGCCTCCATAAGTATCAGGAGTTGGCTTGCCTGCTTTTCGTCCTCAATACTGACCGTGTTGCCGGGTAACATGGTGACTTCGGCGGTCAGTACAGGAATGCTATTGGCCTCCAGGGCGGACTTTACGTCTTCAAAGGATTCAGGGGCAGTGTATACCTCCCATTCGGATTCCTGCTCTTGTATATCTTCGGCATTTGCTTCAAGGGCTATAGTCATAAGGGTTTCTTCATCGGCCTTGTCCTTCTCAACCAGTATGAGTCCTTTTTTCTCGAATATCCAGGCCACGCTTCCCGGCTCTCCAAGGTTGCCGCCCCTCTTAGCAAAGAGATGCCGCACATCCGCTACGGTGCGCTGGCGGTTGTCTGAAATAGTTTCAACCAGTATTGCCACTCCTCCCGGACCGTAACCCTCATATGTGACTTCCTCGTAATTTGCCCCCTCAAGTTCGCCGGTACCCTTCTTTATTGCCCGCTCTATATTGTCCTTGGGCATATTTTCGGCCTTTGCAGCCGCTATTGCAGTCCTCAGTCTTGGGTTGGCTGCAAGGTCTCCACCACCTATACGGGCGGCTACCGTTACTTCCTTTATGATCTTGGAGAAAGCTTTACCACGCTTGGCGTCCTGTGCTGCCTTTTTATGTTTTATTGTGCTCCACTTTGAATGACCGGACATAACGCCTCCATTTTAAGATTTTTTCAAGATACTATAAACCCAAGATTTTTTTAAAAGGCAAGGCACTAAGTCGTCAAGTAAAAATAACTTATACATCTTGCTTGTCCTTTTGCTTCTTTTCTGTGTTGCGTCAAGGCTTACATAACTCGTTATGCGCGCCTTAACGCGCCTTGAAAACAAACAAAATTACGGCGCAATCTGTACAACTTATTTTTACTTGCCTCCTAATGGATTCAGGGGCCACCTCTA
>JAIWFS010000176.1:0-3195 GCA_048631505.1 archaeon
AGGTTCAGGGTTCAGAGGTTCAGGGTTCACCGAAAAGTTGAACCGTTGATTACACTGCTGTGTGCACCATTGATGATATTGGGTTTTTATGCCATATGACACAGTAATGACTGAGCACAAAGTGAAATTCCTTCCCAGCGGAAGGATCGTTCTCGTTCAAGACGGAGAGACTATTACGCAGGCTGCACGAAAGGCAGGCGTACATATAAATGCGGCCTGCGGCGGAAGCGGCCTGTGCGGAAAGTGCAGGGTCCTGCTTGAAAGCGGCACTATAGAAGGGGGAAAGAGCGAAAAGCTCACCGAGCAGGATTATGCCTCTGGCATAAGGCAGGCGTGTCTGTCAGGCATAAAGAGCGATCTTGTGATCCGAATCCCGCAGGAGTCTGTGCTTGATACCGGAGTGCTGGACACAGCCGTCCCGGTCCGCCACAAGGCCGGGATGTATGTCTTTGATATTGAGCAACTGAAGGAAGAGGGCATATTCGCCTCTCCTGTGGACAAGCTGTTCCTTGAACTCTCACGGCCCTCTCCAACTTACAGCATCGCAGACGCCGGCCGTCTTATCAAGGGCCTTGCCGATCAATATGACGAGCGTGGTATGGTTGTCGAGCTGCAGGTGCTGCGCAGGCTCAGAAGGATACTCAGAGAGGATGATTTTCGTGTCACAGTGACCCTGTCGCGTTCCGTGAGGAGACGTTTCAGGACACGCGTGGTAAACATCCAGGCCGGCAATTGGACCCACAGGAATTTCGGATTGGCCGTGGACATAGGCACTACAACCGTATATGGTCAGCTTCTGGACCTGAATACCGGCCAGGTACTTGCCGAGGCCGGGGATTACAACTCCCAGATGAGCTACGGAGAGGACGTCATCTCCCGTATCATTCACGCTGAGAGACCGGGCGGGCTCGAGTTGATGCAGTCCCTGGTCGTCTCCACCATTAACGGGATTATAGAGAAGCTCCTGGATTCGTGTGGGGTGAGTCGTGATGAGATAAGTTCGATCACGCTGGCAGGCAACACCACCATGACACACCTGTTCCTCGGATTGGAACCCCATAATATCCGGCGTTCACCTTATGTCCCTGTCAGCACCTTTTTCCCTCCCATCCGGGCCAGGGATGACCTGGGATTGGATTTGGAACGCCATGCAGTGGCCCTGGTCTTTCCGGCCGTTTCCAGTTACGTGGGCGGGGACATCGTGGCTGGAATTATGGGATCCGGCATGTACCGGACAGATGCCCAGACCCTGCTCATCGATATTGGAACAAATGCTGAAATCGTAATCGGAAACAGGGAATGGCTGGCCTGCGCCGCTTGCTCAGCCGGGCCTGCCTTCGAGGGCGGAGGGATCACTCACGGCATGCGTGCCTCTTCCGGCGCAATCGAGGATTTTTCTCTGAATCCTCAGAGCCTTGAGCCCATGAACATTACCATCGGCAACAAGTCCCCCAAGGGTATCTGCGGATCGGGCCTGCTGATCATTGTGGCCACGTTATTTGAGCATGGAATCATCGATCAGCGAGGTAAGTTCAACCGGGGTCTCAAGACTCCCAGGATCAGGCAGGGGAGAAGCGGCTATGAGTATGTGCTTGCGTGGAAAGACGAGATCCGCGGGGAATCAGATATCGTCATTAATGAAGCGGACATTGACAACTTTATTCGTGCCAAGGCGGCGATCTACGCGGGGATCATGACCTTGTTGGGCAATGTGGGGCTGGAGGTCACAGACCTGGAACAGGTAATCCTGGCCGGGGCCTTTGGAAGCTATATTGACCTGGATTGCGCCATGACCGTGGGACTCTTGCCGGACGTGGCCCCGGAAAGGGTGAAGTATGTGGGCAATGGGTCCCTGGTGGGGGCCAGGATGAGTGAGTTGAGCAACCACATCCGACAGGACGTGGTGGATGTGGTCCACAGGATGACAAGCTTTGAACTCTCCGAGGTGGACTCATTCAAAGATCATTACGTGGCCTCCCTGTTCCTTCCCCACACGGATAGCTCCTTGTTCCCAAGTGTTAGAAAACGGAATAATTCTTGACAAATAGCAGATCCAGTCCTACCATCATACCATACAATCCAGCCATATTATATGTATCGAAAGGAGAAATGAAATGGCACTTGTAAAGAAGACCATTGAACTGGATCAGGATCAGATAAATCGTATCAAAACAGCCATGAAGGCCAGATCGGAAAAGGAGGCCATAAATGCTGTCCTCAAACAATTTGACACGGATCTCCAGCTTGCAGAGGCAACCCTGAAGGACGCTGGAAGTTTTGAGTTTGAAGAGGTCTAAGGAATGCAGGAGAAAGTCGTCTTTGATACGAGCGTTTATATCGGGGTTTTCAACCAGGGCCTTTATCAAAATGAGATCAACGGATTCAACAAGGTGATGTACCTGGTCCATCCTGTGCTCCATGAATTATGGATTGGAGCCAGGGGGAAACGGGAAATCAACCATCTTATCAATTTTGGGGCCAGATTCATCCAATTGGGGAGACTCGTGGTCCCCTCATCCTTCACACAGGTCTTGATTGGCAAGGCATGTCAGAAGCTTCGTTCTTCAGGCAGGCTTGATCCTTCAAATCCTCGTATTTACAACGACGTCTACATTGCATTGCTTGCCAGGCAGATAGGGGCGACAGTTGTAACCACAAATATCTCCGATTTTGAAAAAATCCATCAGGTAGTTGATTTCAGATTCAGGAAAGTCCGCTAATACATTATCACTTCATAATTTTTCCAAGGGGCTGATGACTTTACCTTCTAAACTTCTTAAAACATGCAGGTATATCATTGTGGTCGTAACATTTTTGTGCCCCAGGAGTTCCTGAACTGTCCGGATATCATAGCCATCCTGGAGAAGATGTGTGGCAAAGCTGTGTCTGAGTGTATGGATGGTGGCTTTTTTTGGAATACCTGATTTTTTTAATGCCTTACTCATGGCATTCTGCAATGCGCGCGAAGTTATATGGTGCCTTCTTATAATCTTTGCCCGTGGGTCAAGGCTTATATTTTTTGATGGAAACACATACTGCCATGCCCACTCTTTTGAAGCATTGGGAATTTTTTTTGCTAATGCCATAGGCATATAAACAGAACCATTTCCAACGGCCAGATCCAATTCATGAATTTTTTTTACTTCTTGAAGGTGGTTTTTCAATTGCTGATGCAGTATTTCAGGCAAAGTTGTT
>JAIWFS010000177.1:0-3143 GCA_048631505.1 archaeon
CAGACCCGGAATGACCCCTCTGGTCCCATGGACTTGGCAGACGTTGAGGAAATTAAACACGCCTTTGGTACAGCGGGATTTGCCGGCCGGGTTTACTACCAGGCAGTTGATTATTTTATCCGGTCAAAGGTAGAGCCGTTTCAGGCTGTGCTGAATACATGGATGCGGGGAGCCAAGGCCAAGGTGAATGCCCGGGATGTCCCGTTTACCGAAGTAATCACATGGTGCCAGGATACCGGTGATAACCAGGCCAGGAGTGAACTAGCCAAAGAAGTACGCTCTATTTGCGCCTTTCTGGCTCCTTTCAGTTATGCCTCGTGGAAGGCCCTTTTAAATGTGCTGGAGCACGACCTTGGTTATCCTGAATATATAGCCTTTTGCGAAGAAAAAAGGGACGTCTCGCTGACAGGGTCGGGTTCTCATGCCCAGGACTTTCTCAGTGAAACCAGGGAGACATACAGAGGTCTTGTTGAGCCTTGGCTAAACACGGTTACCGGCCTGTCCCTGAAGGATGCCTCCCGTTTTGATGCCATTTACCTCTTGGGGCTTCGTTATCTGGACCACCTCTTTCCACAGGAAATCAGCATAGACGGGATCATGAGCTTTTTCCGCAAATGGGGAATGGACCTTGTTGGGAATCCAGCGCTCCATATCCATTCGGAAGGCATACCTGGAAGGCAGTCTTACTGTATCCCAGTGGATATACCAGGAGAGGTGCACGTCATTGTAGGGCCCCTTCAGGGATGGTTGGATATGGAATCACTTTTCCACGAGTTGGGTCATGCCCTGAGCTTCATCTACACAGACCCGGCGCTACCTCCTGAAGAAAAGGACTTTTTTCAGTCAGGGGCCCTATCAGAGGCCTTTGCCTTTCTTTTTCAGAGAATGTGCATGTCCAGGGAGTTTCTCCAGGAAATCCTGGGGCTGTCTTCTGAAAATGCTCAGACCGTCTCGCGTGCCCATGCCCTGAAATTGCTCACCTTGACCCGCCGTTACGCTGCGAAACTGGTTATTGAGGTGGAAAACTTCCGCCTTGGCCGGCTGAAAAAGGGGCAGTCCCTTTACTCGGAAGTGATGGGAAGGGAGACCTGCTTTTACTATGATCCGGAGACCTATCTCTTTGATCTCATGCCTGACTTCTACTCCCTGGACTACTTCCAGGCCTTTATGGGAGCTGCCTGTCTTTGGGAATACCTGAACGATGCCATAGGCGAGGATTGGATCCTGAATCCTGAGACCGGCAGCATCCTCCGTCGCTGGTGGCACAATGGAAACCGGCTTGATCTTACCGCCTTCCTTCAAGAGACCCTGGGCCGGCCCTTGGAATCCGGGCCCTTTATAAAGGTAAATCAATATGACCTCGGGAGTTGACTTGCTGGAGCTTGATCGCAGATACGTCTGGCACCCTTATACACAGATGAAGGATTTTGAGAAGGAAAATCCCCTGTTTGTGGATCGAGCTGATGGGGTATTTTTATTTGATGCCCAGGGACGACGCTACTATGACACCATATCCTCATGGTGGTGCATACTCCACGGTCACAATCATCCCAGGATCAAGGCGGCTGTCAGAGATCAGCTGGACAGACTGGAACACGTGCACTTTGCAAGCACTACCCATGAGGGAGCCATCCGTCTGGCAGAAAAACTTGTTGCCTTGACACCGGATGGACTAAGCAGGGTTTTTTATTCAGATAACGGTTCCACTGCCTGTGAGGTGGCAATAAAGATGTCCTTTCAGTACTGGAAGCATATGGGTGAGACCAGGAGGGAAGGCTTCGTGTCCATTGAAAGGGGATATCACGGTGACACTATCGGTGCCATGAGCCTGGGTGGAGTCCCTAAGTTCAAGGGCCCTTTTGATGCCCTCACCTTTGATTCCTACCGGATACCATCTCCCTATTGCTATCGCTGTCCATATGGTAACCGACCACCCGGTCAATCACCAAATCACCAAATCACCAAATCACCAAATTGCTCCTTTGAATGCCTGGGTCCGCTTGAGAAGTTGCTTGCTGATAAGAGGCATGAGATAGCAGGAATCATACTTGAGCCTCTGCTTCAGGCAGCGGGCGGGATGATAGTATATCCTGTGGAATATCTGAAAAGGCTGGCAGAGCTTGTCTCTCACCACCGGGTACACCTGATCCTGGACGAAGTTGCCACGGGCTTTGGGCGGACCGGGCGCATGTTCGCCCTTGAACACGCCGGTGTAAGCCCTGATTTTCTATGTCTTTCAAAGGGACTGACTGCCGGATATATGCCTATGGCAGCCACCATAACCACTGACGATGTATATAATGCCTTTTATGCCGACTACAAAGAGGGCAGGACATTCTTTCATGGCCATACCTTTACGGGTAATCCCCTGGCATCTGCGGCAGCCCTGGCTTCTCTGGAGATATTTGAGCAAGAGAATGTGCTTAATGGGTTGCAGGATAAAATCAGTGCCCTCCAGTCCGGCATGAAAAGGTTTGGAGAGCTGCCTTGGGTGGGAGACGTCAGGGGGATCGGCATGGTGGCTGCTCTCGAACTGGTCATGGACCGGAAGACCAGGACCGCATTTCCATCTGAGAAAAGGGTAGGGTGGATGATTTACAAAGAGGGATTAAAAAAAGGACTGATTCTCCGGCCATTAGGTGACATAGTTTATCTTTTCCTTCCTCTATCGGTAACAATAGATCAGATAGAAGATATCCTCGATCGGAGTTTTGAGGTTGTTTCGGGCATGTTATGAAAGATGGGGAAATACATTGTGCAGAGTTTTTGGGAAAGCTGTTGTGGCTTTGCCGGAGGTGTCTCACTTCTTTTTCTTGTTGTGAATAACAGTCTCATGTGAGTTCCTGACCAGGGATTGAGAGACAAACATTCCGACCAACCAGGCAACTACGACGATCAGATAGATTTGACCGATGATTGCCTCAAGAGCGGACAAGGAACCCGCTTCTGAAACAGGACCGGATTATCTCAATAACAGGCTTTTTGATCACCTTATTTTGTTCCAACGACAGTGTATTTTTTTATTTACTTATAGACCGGATTGGGTCAAGTGTTTCCGTATATGAAGTTACGATGGGCAATCCCTCAATTTGGCCTGTTCCATTTCCTCTTTTGAAAGCCACCCTCCACCCAAGGCTTTGTAT
>JAIWFS010000178.1:0-3140 GCA_048631505.1 archaeon
ACAACAACCAAGGATATGATTCCGCTGAAAAAACCCAATCTGCGGCGTTGCTTCAATTTTCCAGTCACTGCGACATACGCTAAGTATGCCTCATTCCTGGAAAATTTTGCGCCTTGCATCTCGGGCTTTTTGAGCGGAATCATATTTCAGGATTTTGCTAGGAATGCTATGGAACCGACCTAAGCCGCCTCACTATGGTGTTAACCTTGTCCTTGGCACTGGGACTGAGACTGTGGAACTTCACTCCCATGCCCCGCTGCTGGCCCTCAGAAGGCACACTTCGACTCCAAGCCACCTCGGCCTTTACCTGGATGGGGTAATCACACTCAGGTAACAAGAACTCCAAGCTTAACTGAGTTCCTGGCTTAAGTGGTTTTTGAGTTGCTATGAACATTCCCCCAGTACTGATGTTATCAGCAAAGTCTGTAAAAAAACTGTCTGTAGTGTGGTAATTTACCCGAATGACTGTTGATATCCTGGTTGATATCCTGGATATTTTTCTATGTTCGCCCTGTGAAGTTCCTTTTTTCATACTACCCCTCCGATAAACCTTGCGGTAATCCCTCTGCCGAGTTATATATCCCCCACTTTTTTGACCAACGAACATCTTTAAAAGAGAGGATTTTGAAAATGTCTAAGGTATGTGAAATATGTGGTAAACGCCCAACCACTGGTTGCAACGTAAGTCACGCAAACAATCATACCCGCAGACGCTGGCTGCCGAATTTGCAAAGGGTCAGGGCGGTTGTAAACGGACAAACAAAGCACATTCGTGTCTGCACCCGTTGTATTCGCTCCGGCAGAATAATCAAGCCCTCATAATTAGATCCAATTAAGGAATTTAGGAATTAAAATCAATAAGATACATTCAATTCCTCAATCGCTCTTCTCTATAATTCGTACAAAAAGGACAATATCTTAAATTGAGGTAGTTTACCCAGGGGAAATGCGCTCTACCAGGTTTACACCCTCAAGCCTCCTTATGCTGGAGAGGATTTTTCTCAGTTGCGTCCGGTCTTTCACATCCACGACAAAGTCGAGAATGGCAGCATAATCCGGAGTCGTGCTAACCTTTGCCTCCAGGATATTTGCTTCTCCGGCACTTATTTCATTACTGACTGCCGCCAACATGCCTTTTTGGTCGGCTGTGCTGACTCGGACCTTGGCAGGGTAAGTAGCTTTATCAACATCGGCCCATGTAACCTCTATACGCCTGTCCGGATCTAAGTTACGGATATTGGAGCAATTTTCTCTGTGAATCGTAACTCCTCTTCCCCTTGTTATATAGCCTACAACCTCGTCTCCCGGTATCGGTGTGCAGCACTTGCCAAGATGGATCAAGATATCATCAAGACCATGAATTAAGATGCCTTGCTGCTCTGCCTTTTCGGTAAATTTCTTTACCCTTGATTCCTTCTCTTCCGGTTCCTGTTCTTCAGGCTCATCTGCCCGCAGCTTTCTAATTATCTGAGAAGGGGCGACCTTGCCATATCCGGCTGCGATCAGCATATCCTCAGGGGTCTTGAAAGACAGTGCCTCGGCTACTTCAGACGCCTTGGTTTTCATAAAATCGTTAAAATCCAACCGGTGCCTCTTGAATTCCCTGGCACAAAGGTCCTTTCCCAATGCAAGGCTTTTTTCCCTCTCTTCAGTCTTAATCCACTGACGAATCCTGGCCCGGGCACGGCTGGTCTTGGCAAGTTTAAGCCAATCCCTATTGGGAAAGTGCTTATTGGATGTAATTATCTCTACTGTTTCCCCATTATGGAATTGATATTTCAAAGGCACGATTCGGCCGTTTACCTTGGCCCCTGCACAATGGTTACCTACCTCGGTATGGATCGCATAAGCAAAGTCTATTGGGGTGGCCCCCCGGGGGAACTCCTTGACCTCTCCTCTTGGAGTAAACACGTATACTTCGTTGGGGAAGAGATCCATCTTCACTGACTCAATGAATTCCCTTGGATCATCCAGCTCCTTTTGCCATTCCGTGAGTTCAAAAAGCCAGTCGAACCGGTGTTCTTTTTCCTTGCTGAGTATCGTTCCCTCTTTGTACAGCCAGTGGGCGGCAATGCCTTCATTCGCCACCACGTCCATCTCCCCGGTGCGGATCTGGATCTCCATTCTCTCTCCGTGGGGACCGATAACAGTTGTGTGGAGGGACTGATACATGTTGGTCTTTGGAAGACTGATGTAGTCCTTGAAACGTCCGGGAATCGGTTTCCAGAGCGAGTGAACAATCCCAAGGGCCTCATAGCAGTCCTTAGCGCTTTTCATAATGATCCTGAAGGCGATCAGATCGTAGACCTCTTCAAGGGGTATTTTTCTTATACGCATCTTCCGGAAGATACTGTAGAGGTGTTTGGGTCTTCCAAGGACTTTGCATGAAAGACCGAAATCAGCCATCTTTTTTGCTATGAGGTCCTTTACTTCATCCACGTAGGCCTTTCTCTTACCCAGGCGGGCCTCCACTTCCTTGCGAAGCCCTTGGTATTCTTCAGGGTAGATATATAGAAAGGCCAGATCCTCAAGTTCGCTTTTGATCCAGCCGATCCCAAGGCGACCTGCCAGAGGGGCATAGATATCCAGGGTCTCTCTGGCGATCTTGACCCTTTTGTTATCCTTTTGATATTCCAGGGTACGCATGTTATGGAGCCTGTCAGCAAGCTTCACCAGCAGGACCCGGATATCCTTCGACATGGCAAGGATCATCTTGCGGGTGTTTTCAGCCTGTTTTTGGATCTGGCTCTCGAACCGGATTCTGCTGAGCTTTGTAACCCCATCCACGATCTGGGCCACGTCTTTGCCGAACATCTCCTCCAGTTCCTCCAGGGAAGCGAGGGTGTCCTCTACCGTGTCATGCAGGAGACCGGCAGCTATACTGGCCAGGTCCAGATGCAAGTGTGTCAGAATATGGGCCGTTGCCAGGGGATGCGAGAGATAGGGTTCGCCGGAAAGCCTTGTCTGTCCCGCATGGACCTTGGCGGAGTATATGTAGGCCTTTTCTACCAGGCTGGTGTCTATATCCGGGAGGTAGGAATGTATCCCGTCAAGTATGTCGTTGAGACGGATCACCGGAGTATTTCAACGGCCTTTTTAACAGCTTCGTTCTTTTTTACTGAGATAGTCTTGCCTGTTAC
>JAIWFS010000179.1:0-3135 GCA_048631505.1 archaeon
CTTTTCCAGCGCACCCCTCACATCCGCCAAAAGTGCCGGGTTAATGGCGTTCAGGGCCTTGGGCCGGTTAAACTTGATAATCGCCACGTTTTCTTCTGTCTCAAAGATAATGTTCTCGTAAGCCATTTTTCGCTCCCCTTTTTAATTGACTATTTTCGATTGACTATTGACTATTGATTATCCCGTTAAATTTTTCGCAATCGTTCACAGCTCGTTCGCTTCGCTCTCTTGAGGCGCAAAGAACGCTGAGTTAAATTAATTTTTTGTTTTCTCTGCGGCCTTAGCGTCTCTGCGGTGAACTACTACATTTTTTCTAACACTGTCGCCATTCCCTGGCCACCACCGATACACAGCGAGGCCAGACCAAGGCTATGGTCTTTTCTCAGCATTTCTCCAATCAGGGTTACAAGAAGTCGGGCCCCTGAGCAGCCGATGGGATGGCCGATTGAGATACCGCTACCATGCACATTGGTCTTTTCCATGTCGCATTTGAGTTCCCGTATACATGCAATGGCCTGGGAGGCAAATGCCTCATTCAGCTCAACGACGCCAAAATCATCCATGGTAAGATTCTCCTTGTTCAGGATTTTCCTTACCGCCGGAATAGGACCAAGACCCATATAGGCAGGGTCTATTGCGGCAGAGGAATAGGCCCTGATCTTTACAAGCGGTTTCAGACCGAGTTCTTTAGCCTTGCTGCCTGACATAACAAGCAGCGCGGCTGCTGCATCATTAATACCAGAGGCGTTTCCGGCAGTTACTGTGCCATCCTTCTTGAATGCAGGGCGGAGTTTAGCCATTTTTTCCACACTGGTATCCATGGGCCTTTCATCGGTGTCAAACACAACCGGATCTCCCTTTCTCTGGGGGATTACCACCGGGACGATCTCGTCCTTAAAAGCCCCATCTGCAATTGCTTTTCTTGCTCTCTGGTGGCTCAGGGCCCCAAGCTCATCCTGTTCCTGTCTTGAAATACCATACTTTTCTGCAATGTTCTCGGCCGTAAGACCCATGTGATATCCATAAAAAATTTCAAACAGTCCATCAAAGACCATCAGGTCTACAAGGTCAGCGTTATTCATGCGTGCGCCCCACCGGGCTGCCGGAAGAGAATACGGAATAAGGCTCATATTTTCCATGCCCCCCGCCAGAATCACCTCAGCATCTCCAAAACTGATCGCCTGTGCGGCAAGAGCCACTGTCTTCATGCCAGATGCGCACACCTTATTTACTGTAAATGCGCCGGTCTCTTTGGATATTCCCGCCCTGATCATGGCTTGTCTGGCAACATTTTGACCCTGGCCGGCTCCCACCACGTTTCCCAGGATCACTTCATCAATCTGAATGGGCTGAAAGGAATCATCATAGTCATACCCTTCTTTTTCCAGCTCAATCATTCCTATGCCCTTAAGGCTATCCGGTTCAAACTGGGTCAGGGCCTCAGTAGCCACAGGTTTTAGGCTCACTTTCTTGAGGGTTTCCTTTAATACCAGGGCTCCAAGCTGCACAACAGGTGTCGTCTTTAAACTCCCGCCAAAGGTCCCTACAGGGGTCCTTACACCGGAAACAATTACCACATCTTCCATAGTTTCATCTCCTTAGTTTTAGTAAAATTTATCTTTTAAATAGCTCATTTTAGGCATTTTAGTCACTTTAGTTCACTCATATTTGTCTATAATACTATGAACTTGAATAAAGCTATTCTTGTTTTTGCAAACCCTATTCTTCATTATACACAATTAGGGTCACTGCCTCCCCGCCACCGAGGCAAAGAGAAGCCTGACCTACCTTAACGCCCCGATCCTTCATGGCATATATCAAAGTGGTAAGAACCCGGGCTCCGCTTGCTCCAATGGGATGGCCGAGTGCTACTGCCCCCCCGTGAACATTTACCTTTTCAGCGTCTATGCCCAGTTCCCTGTTTATGGCAACTGAGGATGTACTGAAGGCTTCATTTATCTCGTGAAGTTCCACATCTTCTATCCTAAGGCCATCTTTGGCCAGGACCTTGGGTATGGACAAAATGGGCGCCACAAGGACATACTTCATGTCTATACCCGCTGCGCCCTGTGCGCCAACACGGACCATGGGCTTGCACCCCAACTCCTGGGCTTTTTCTCTTGACATGACCACCAGGGCCGATGCCCCGTCACTGATCTTGGATGCATTTCCGGCTGTTCCCAGGCCATCTTTTTGAAAGGCCGGCCGGAGTTTTGCCAGCCCTTCAGCGCTGGTCTTTGGCTTTCTTAAGGGAATTTCGTCTGTATCGAATATGATTGGATCACCTTTTCTGACAGGCACCTCAACCGGCACTATCTCACCTTTAAATTTCCCCTCTTCAATAGCTTTCCACGCCTTTTCATATGAATTCAATGCAAAGGCGTCCGTATCTTCCCGGCTCACCCCGTATTTTTCCGAAACAAGTTCAGCACTAATTCCCATATGAAAATCATTCACATGATCCCACAGGCCGTCATGAACCATCCCATCAATAAGCGAACCATTATTCATCCGGTAACCGGTCCTCGCCTTTTCGAGCATGTACGGGCAAAGGTTCATGTTCTCCTGGCCACCTGCCACGATCACATCAGCATCTTCACACTGAATAGCCTGAGCCGCTAACATCACGGCCTTCAGGCCCGATCCACAAACCTTGTTTACAGTGATAGCGCCCACCTCCCAGGGAAGACCGGCCCGAACCATGGTTTGCCTTGCCGGGTTCTGCCCCAGTCCATGAGGCAGCACACTCCCCATGATAACCTCATCAATATCCTCATTATTTATACCTGCCCTTCTGACAGCCTCCTTAATCACAAGGGCCCCGAGGTCTGTGGCAGAAACGGTGCTGAGCGAACCAGAAAAATCACCAATAGCAGTCCTGCATGCGCTAACAATAACAACATCTCTCATAAATTTCTCCCTTTCGTAAAATTACTTTAACAAACCAGTAGGCGTTCACAGATTCAAGGGTTAATGGTTACTTGAATATTGTGGAACGCTTACCGTTTATATATAGAGAACAGCTTTTAAGTCAAGACAATTTGGCCCATATACACAGTAACTTCAAAGACAGGCTTGAGCAAATTACAAAGATAATTTCTAAATGCGCCCCCTTTCTTTCGTTAAGGAGGCTTA
>JAIWFS010000180.1:0-3110 GCA_048631505.1 archaeon
CCATTCTCTATGAAAAAATGAGATTTTATTCAATTTATAGGCATCCTTCACGACAAGTCAAAAGTAGTTTACACTTTGTTGATCTTGTATTTTGGCAGTGAAACTTGAAATTGGAAATTGGAAAAAATACAAAGATGTAGACGCGTTACCTAATTTCAAATTTCAAATTTCCAGTTTCGACATAGGCATTCAATTCGATAATACACGCTTTTTCGAAAAAAGTGTAAACTGATGAATGAAGGATGCCAAATATCGCCTCTAATTAATAAAAACCCTCTCGTAATCTTTAAAGGCCTCGATTGTCCGCCCGGCACCCTGGACCACAGTTGTCAGCGGATCACTTGTAAGGTTAAACGTAAGGCCGGTCCTCAAACCCAAGAACTGAATAATGCCTCTAAGCAAAGCCCCACCCCCTGTCAATGTTATACCGTTGGCTTCTATCGATGCCTTGGTGTCCGGAGACAAAGCCCTAAGCACATCCTCCACCATCTTGGAAATAGCATCCAGCGGCTTCTCCAGAACAGGCATCAGTTCCCGGGGGGTAATTACGGACGTTACCGGCACCCCTCGCAAAAAATGCTTTCCCCCCACGTTGTATTCTTGATCCAGGCCCTTTTCATCATCCCCAACCGCTCCTATCTCCCATTTAATTGTCTCTGCAGTGGTCGGACCCACCACTACACCATGTTCTTCAGTCAACCAGCGGACGATGGCATCATCAAATTCATCCCCTGCCACCCGTAAAGTCTCGCAATGTAAATACGACCACTTAGCTATTACCGCCACCTCAGTTGTGCCACCACCTATATCCAGTACCATCTGCGGCTCCTCTCCATGAACGGGGAGACCCGCGCCTATGGCAGCAGCCATGGTTTCTTCCAATAAAAATATTTTCTTGGCCCCGGCCTCTTGAGCTGCCTCAAGTACAGCCCGTTTTTCCACCTGAGTGATATTAGAAGGGACACAAATTACCACCCTTGGGGAGAATATCCCCTTTCGTTCTTGCGCACGGTTCAAGAAAACCTTGATTAACTGACTTACTGCATCAAAGTCCTCTATGATTCCGTCCTTCATAGGGCGCATAGCCGTGATACCCTCAGGAGTCCGGCCCAGATACTTTTTGGCAGCAAGCCCCACCTCAATTACCCATCCGTCACTTGAACACGCAATTACAGTAGGTTCATTTAGGACCACCCCCTCTCTCTGAACATAAATAAGGGTATTGGCAGTGCCCAAATCCATAGCCATGTCCTGTTTTATTATATTTTTAAGGTTCTTAAGCGCCACGGCATCTCCAATCATTAATGACTCGATCAAAAGAAAAAACCAGGAGCTCGGCAAGACCTCCCGGCCACCCTGACAAGTCTGTATCTCCGGTAAGTAGCCACACCAATGTGCCTGCTTCAATTGGCTGAAAGAGCCCTATCAGCACCGGACCTCTGTCAAAGGGCTCGCCAGGCCATAAAAAATAAGACTTGTGCTTATCCGTTCCATAGCGACTAAGCATCAAGTGCTTTCTGTATCTCAAAAGCCAACCGACAAGGCCTTTTTCCACATTAAAACACTGACCTTCCAGACTAATCTCTTGAGGTAGTCCAATAGTGGCCTTTATCATAAAAACATCTTTATCCCTTTCATGAAAGGCCACAAGACCACTTCTAAGTCCTAACAATTCTTTCAGACTTGTCAACAAATGCTCTATTTTTCCTGAAAGGCCATGGTGCCATTTGTTCCAACGACGATAGAACTGGAGTTCACGGTGGTTTTTCCAGGAAAACCATAAATCAGAAGCTATTATTGCACAATCTTCTAAAATGCGCTGTTTCTTTTCAGGAAAAGAATAACGATTCTTGCTGTCGACCATCAAGACCCCTGCACCACGGAGCAGGGGAGCTGCGAGAAATGCCTTTATATTAACGTCTCTGCTGTAAATACCAAGAGTCCTGGTATCTCTATCAAAATTGGTTACGTGCAACCTCTTCCCCTCCCGTGCAACCCAGCCTATCAGCCCTTGGGCAACCCCTATATTGCATTCAGGCACTATATAAGGGCTGAGACTCTCCCATGCCACCAGGTGGAGATCATCCCCCTGATGACTACGGATAAACAGGGCAGCAGTAAAGGAATCAAAAACATTTGCAACCAACTGGACGAGATGCTTAAGAGAAGCAGGCATAAATAGCAGGACCATATGGCGGGGTAAGCACACCCAACTCGGTGATTATGGCGGTTATAAGATGGTGAGGAGTAATATCAAAGACTGGATTTTGAACTCCCACACCCGGGGCGGCGATCTCCTTCCCGGCAAAAGTGGTAATTTCCCCGGACCCACGCTCTTCTAAAGGGATCTGATCTCCGGACGGGGTGACAGGGTCAATAGTAGAAACAGGGGCAGCCACATAAAAAGGGATATCATTAGCTCTGGCAAGTTCAGCTACAGAGTAGGTCCCGATCTTGTTGGCAACATCACCATTGGCTGCAATGCGATCGGCCCCAACCACCACAGCCTTGATCTGCCCTTTTTGCATCAAAAAACCTGCAGCTCCATCCACAACCAGAGTAACTGCTATCCCGTCCTTGATAAGCTCCCAGGCGGTAAGCCTGGCACCCTGGAGCCAAGGACGGGTCTCATCGGCAATGACATTGATCTCCTTGCCCTTAGAAAGGGCAGCCCTGATAACTCCAAGGGCCGTTCCATATCCACCGGTAGCAAGGCCGCCTGCATTACAGTGAGTGAGCACGCCGCCCTTTTCCGGTAAAAGGGCCTGACCATGAAATCCTATGGCCAAATTGGCCCTTACGTCTTCTGTCCAAATAGAAATGGCCTCCTTTTCTAAAATGGCTGCGAGATCGCCTGGGCTCAGCTCATAATGCCTGCGCGCAAGCTTTTTTAGCCTCTCTACCGCCCACTTCAAGTTCACTGCCGTAGGCCGGGCCTGGAGCATGAAAGCCGCTTCCTCCAGCCATTTCCCTATAAAGAGATCCCTGTCTTTATCCTTGAGTCCATAAGCAGCCAAAACCATACCAAAAGCAGCAGTGATCCCTATGGCCGGTGCTCCCCTCACTACCATATCCCTTATAGCTTGAGCAACATCTCTTGCTGATCCATA
>JAIWFS010000181.1:0-3085 GCA_048631505.1 archaeon
AATGTGCACCGCTATGGGGTCGCCATGCTAACGGCACGGCTAATGAACAGCAAAAAAATGCGTCAGGCTATTCGCCAAGTCTGCGATGTGCCCTTCTGAGACAATGTCGGGCGTGATTCCCTGCTGTTTGGCCTCCTTGGCCGTGGCCGGTCCGACAGCAGCAATTGTGACTCCGTCAAGTGCGTTTACCAGGTTCAGCCCAGCTTGCTCCGCGCCTTTTAGCAAGAACCTCACTGCACTCGGGTTCGCGAGAGCAAGTGCATCAAGTCTCTGACCAAAGGCAATACCGGCCATCTCCTCGGTGGCATCAACAAGCATCCTGTAGCCAACCACCTCGATTACCCGCGCCCCCACAAGGTCCCGCAGCTTTTGCGGAAGGTTGCGTGACGCCCCTTCCACCCTGACCAGCAAAAACAAAGACCCTGATACTTCACCAAGGTCCGCAGTGACTCCCTCGGCAGTGTGAACCCCGGGGACATACTGAACCCCCACCCCCTCCTTTTTCAGGGCAGACACGGCCCCGTGCCCGATGGCGGCAATTCTTGGCCCGTCAAGGGACGAGATATCGCAAGAAAGTGCCTCAAACCGCTTTAGGAAGTTGACAACAGAATTGCTCCCGGAAAATACGATCCAATCATAGTCATTGATCTGCTCTATGGCCTGATCCATGGAACCAAAATCTGAAGGTGGCACCGGCTTGAGTGAGGGAAATTCGATAGTCTCTGCTCCGCGCCTTTTTAAGATATGTAACAGGGGATTCGCTTCAGACCGGGCTGGCGGAATCAGTATGCGCCTGCCTGTCAAAAGGCGCTTTTCGATTTCAATCATCTCATAAAGACCTCCCACACTGGCCGGTTCCCTCTCCCTAATCATAACAATTCAACATAGTCAACTACGTTAAGTTTCCCCTCCCGGCGAACCGACAAGAATTTCTTGTGAGTTGCCTCCCGGGCAAGTTCCCATTCCTCAAAGATATTCCGAATATGCTGGCTAATGTTCTGCTGGGTGGTCTGATACAACTCAGCCATTAAAGGCTGTGTGAGCCAGACGGTCTCGTTTTGAAGGCGAACTTCAAGCTTCACCTGCCCGTCTTCGGCCTGATACAGCAGGAACTCCCCACCCCTTGGGCGAGTCCCCGGTTTCGCGCGCCTTGCATATGAAGCTTTTTACTGTGCCGTCCGTTTGACGACTTTTTACGAGTCCGTCAAGAATCAGGAGCTGACAACCTTAAAAAGAGATGAGATGTTTTTTACATCTTCCAGGCCCAATAGAAGATCAATTGCCTCGTCAACATTTTTTTCCTCTATCAAACCGGACGCATTTCTCCTGAATTTATCGATCAGGTCTTTTTCCGACATCTCCATATTTGCCGACAGTCCGCTCTGTGAATAGGTCTTTTGCTCATTATCCTTTAAAGCCACAACCTTAACCTGGGGTTGTCCTATCGCCTCCCTGTCAAGGGATGTCAGGACCTTTACCTTGTTCATAAATTTCCTTACCCTTTCATCATTCAGAATTCCGTCTGTTTGCCACAAAGGACCGGCCTTTACTCTGTTGGCCACAAGGGCGAAAATAAATGGCGTGTTGAATTGAATATCTACATGTGAACGAATATCCTCGTTTTTCCAGGCAGGCAGCTCTGCAAGGAGATTGAGAATAACAGTCACTTCCTCTATCTCATCAGGCTGAAGCCTGTTTTCCGCTATGATCTGATCAAAAAGGCCGAGCACATTTTGCATGGCGCCACAACAGGGATACCATTTATAAAATATTCTTTGATGAAAAAGCCATTCCTCACCCAGCCCTTTTATAACACTTTCAAGGCTCCAATTATCTGAGCCAAAATAACGGAAAAGCCCGTATTCCCCGTCCAGGATCTCTTTGTCTCCCGTGTGTCCGAACTGTGAAAGGAGAACCGCCGTTATCTCCATTTGAGAGAGCAGGCCGGACGAGAGATACTTGGTCATGGTCGTGGGAGCAGTAACCGTAAATCTGGCAAGCAGGGGAACGGGAACGGAATAACCTCCAATTCCCATGGCATTTGCCAGTTCTTCGGCCTTAAAACCCAATAATCTTCCAGCCCCCGCAATACCTCCGAACATACAAAGCCCGTAACCCGGTGTAGGCAGCGAAATCGCCATGTCCTTGTCTTTAAGTTTTACACCGAATCTATTGCCGAACACGAGAGATTCACTTATTCGCGTGGTGATTTCATGTGCCACTGCAGTGGCGGCAATCAATTCCTTGCCTGAAACATCTTTCATCTCCCCGCATGTGATACAGGCAGGAAGTACATATGGGGTCAGATGTTCCGGAGGAGAAAGCAGAGATTCATAATCAAGGGCATTCATTAACTCTCCGTTTGCAAAAGCGGATGCCGAGGGAGAGACCTTCCCTTTATGGCCGAGTATTGTGGTATTCCCGTCACCTGATATTTCTTCACCAAACCGTATTGCGATCCTGCCTTTTTCAGTTTCAATTCCTCCAACAGTACACCCCATGGAATCAAGAATTAGTCTCTTTGTTTCCTTTACTACCTCATAAGGAAGGTCGTCATAGCTGACATCTGCTGCGAATTTTGAGATCTCACTGGTAATATTGGTCATATAAGCTATTCCTCCAAAATCAGATTCAACAGAGGCAGTTTCAAAATGTTCAATTTTGTCCAAGGTCAAGTCAAGATCCCGGACTTTGAGCGGGGGAAGGCGATCCCGCCTATCATGGCGGGATTAACCACCCCGCTAAATAGAGCAGGGCAGACATCCAGAAAAAGGCATGGGTGTCACACACCTCAACATTCATGCAAGTTTTGGAACAAATCGTAACTCGGCCTAAACTTCTGTAATGCAGATTGCTTTATTGTCAACTGTGTAGGCCTGACAGGGCCTTTTAATGGGTGACACCTATTGCTTTGAAAGTTCAGACATTAGTGGGCGAAGCTGGCTAACCAGCGGCTCCCACTGCGAGTCGGCATCGGTCCATAAAATGGCTGCTGGGGCGACCATATCGGAGCGGTTGAAACGAGCGGCTGCCGTCAATGAATTTCGTGATGCTTCGATTACTGTTATCGTTGGATTCATATAAA
>JAIWFS010000182.1:0-3076 GCA_048631505.1 archaeon
CAAAAATCCCCCGCCACACAGGCCTTAGAAAACAAGGGACGAGAGCATACGGAGTGACAAGGGACAGGGGCCGTCCCGTGATCACAGTTAAGTTGAGCCGCTATCCTTGTCGCACCCTGATGGACCGGGCATGGGCCGTAAGGCCTTCGATTTCTGCCAGACGGATTACGTCATCAGCATCCTTTTGAAAGGCCTCCTGGGAATAGGAAATTATACTTGAATTCTTAAGGAAGGTCTCCACACCAAGGGCTGAAGAAAACCGTGCTGTACCCATGGTGGGGAGTACGTGGTTAGGCCCGGCAATATAGTCTCCTATGGGCTCCGGTGTAGCGTTGCCCATGAATATTGCTCCTGCGTGACGGATCTTTGGGAGCAGTCCCCACGGGTCTGAGACCAACAATTCCAAGTGCTCTGGTCCGATTCTGTTTGCTATCTCAGTAGCTGTCTCAAGGTCATCAACTTTCAGTAACAGGCCGTTTGTCTTCAAGGACTCGGTTGCAGTCTCCTGTCTTTCCAGTTTTTCAAGTTGGCGTTTTAACTCCGCAGGTACATCTTCAGCAAGCCTTGTCGATGTAGTAATCAGCATGGCTGTCGCCATAGGATCGTGCTCTGCCTGAGAGAGGAGGTCAGCAGCCACAAACTCTGACGGTGCGCTTTCATCCGCTATGATTAGCACCTCACTGGGTCCTGCCACCATGTCGATCCCAACAATACCTGCTATCATCTTCTTGGCCAGGGTCACATAGACGTTACCCGGTCCCACTACTACGTCTACCGGGGCCACTGTCTCTGTTCCAAAGGCCAGTGCACCGATGGCCCAGGCGCTTCCCATCTTGTAGATTTCACTTACTCCCACTTCTGAGACTGCTACCAGCAAGTGAGGGTTAACGGCCCCATGCTTGTCGGGCGGCGTGGTGATCACAATCCGTTTGACTCCTGCAATTTTGGCAGGGATTGCATTCATAAGAACAGAAGAGACCAGCGGAGTTTCACCCCCCTTGCCTCCGGGGACATACAATCCGGCGGCATCCACAGGCCGTATCATTTGTCCCAGTATGGCGCCGTCTTCCCTTGTCATCATCCATGACTTTGGCTTCTGATGCATATGGAATTCTTCAATATTGGAAATAGCTTTCTTGATGCTTGACAGGAAATCGTTGTCTACCTTTGAATAGGCGTCTTTTAACTCTTGTTGGGATACTGCCAGGTCTTTGATTTCAAAATCAGGGGCGTCATACTGCCTTGTGTATTGAACTACAGCCTGGTCTCCTTTGCTTCTTACCTGTTCAAGTATCTCCTTTACCCTGGTCTCATGCTGTGAGGAGATCTCAAATTGGCGGTTAATCAAGGATTCCACCCGGTTTTTCCCCTCAGCAGTATTATAATGAACAGGTTTCAGCATTTTTTAGGTCTCCTAAAAAAGACCCGAGGCCAGGTTTTCCCTGACCCCGAGCCATTTGCGGTACCTTTAGTTCTAATCGATACGTATGGCTACGTAACGGCTGAACTCGCCGTCCCGTATCCTGAAAAGGACACTCTTGGTCTGTTTTGATTGTGCCAGGGCCTTTACAAACTCATCCATATTGTGAACCCGCTTGCGGTTCACCTCTTCTATCAGGTGTCCCGGGCGGATACCTACACGGGCTGCCGGGCTTCCCTGCTCTACCTCTGCCACCAGAACACCCTGGCCATCACGGTATCCGAATTGTTCTGCCAGCTCCGCGGTCAGATCCTGCACGACAAGGCCGAGTTTACCCAGGATCTTGTGCTGGGCCGTCCCTATGGTCTTGCCAACAGGCTGTTCACCGATAGTGACCTGGAGAGTCTTGTGTTTGTTTTCTCTCAAGACCTCTATCTTTACCTTGGTTCCTGGTGAAGTCAGGGCTATCTTGTTTCTGAGTTCCCCCAGGTCGTCAACCTTTTTGCCGTTCAGGCGGAGTATGATATCACCCTGTTTCAGGCCTGCTTTTTCTGCAGGAGAGCCTTCCGAGACTTCGGCTACCAGCACGCCCTCAGTCTTTTTCAGGCCAAAGGACTTAGCGAGTTCCTCGTCTATATCCTGTATGACCACTCCGAGCCATCCCCTGGTGACTTTGCCTTTTTCCAGGAGTTGATCCACAATGGACTTTGCCATGTTTATCGGTATGGCGAAACCTATACCCATATAACCGCCACTTCTGGAGAATATGGCAGTGTTCATACCAACGGCCTCTCCGTGGATGTTAACAAGTGGTCCGCCTGAATTCCCCGGGTTTATGGCAGCATCGGTCTGTATAAAGTCTTCGTAGTCGTTGATGCCTATGCGGCTTCTGCCCTTGGCGCTGACCACGCCTACAGTGACTGTCTGGCTGAGACCAAAGGGATTACCTATGGCTATGACCCACTCTCCCACCTCAAGCTTGTCCGAGTCGCCCAGGCGTAGTACTGGCAGATCTGTCGCGTCTATCTTTATCACTGCCACATCGGATTGTGGATCCGTCCCTATCACCTTGGCTTTAAACTCCCTGCCGTCAGCCAGCTTTACCTTGATGAGGTCAGCATCTCCTACAATATGGTTATTGATGAGGATGTAGCCGTCTTTGTTGATAATAAAGCCTGAGCCCTGCCCTCTCTGGTGAAATTTTTTGGGCGTTCTCTGTTTTGGCTGAAAGTGGGGGCCGAAAAAACGCTCAAAAAACGGGTCATTAAAGAAGTCAGAGGGGTCTTGAGGCTGAAAGGGCGATACTGCGCCACTTCTTTCCACTGTCTTCTCGACCCGGACAAAGACCACTGCCGGCATGGCCTTTTTAACTACAGCGGCAAAGGCCTTGGCAGTCTTGTCTAACAGGGCTATGTTCTGGTCATCGATATTTGATGCAAAACTGTTTGTAGCACAACTCAATATCAGCAGTATTGTTACCAACATTCTGATAAGGTTGAACTGTGCAAATGTTTTCAGATTGTTCTCTGGGTGCATTTTATTTTTCTCCTTACTGATTTTATACTATCTAAATTGAGCGATTAGCTGTTAGCCATTAGCGTTTAGCTTTGAAAAATGGTTCATCACGGATTAGTGTGGTAATCCGTGATGAACAGC
>JAIWFS010000183.1:0-3065 GCA_048631505.1 archaeon
CATCTTCGAGCAGTGGCCGGAACCACCCGGTCTGCTTAATGACGCCCGCAACAGGCTGCTTAAGATGATCAGCATTTCAGAAAGACCTGCTATTGAGCCTGACATGGCCCCTGGGAATGATCTTGTTAATATGATTGCAAGGGCGGACCGGAAATGCCGAAGCTGGAGGGAGAAACTCATCTGGATTGATCACTTGCTCTCTGATGACACATTTGAGCTTAACACAGAGCAACTCATTTACCTGGCGATCTATCTCCGTTTCATAGGGACAGGTGAAATACCCTGTACTGAGGATGGGCGGCACTTTCGCCCATCTCATCACGCAAGGATGGCGCATCACATTCAGGACCGTCTGTCCAAAATTACCACCCTGGAAAATGTATTTATCATCAGGAGAATCTATCCATGGCTTCCATCCTTTACCAGCAGCTTTACCAGGAAGGAACCGCTCACACGAATACGGGACATTGCTCACAGAAACGATATCCCCAAGGAACTCAAGAAGGAGATCAAGAATACACTCCAGAACAAGCTGCACCGGTGCGCCGGCCCTGAGGACCTTGCCACCTCGGCAGCCCTGCTTAAAAGGATAACAGCCCCGGATGCCGGTTATTCACCCGATTTCGTAAAGGAGTTCAAGGAGTTCCACAAGGAACTCAAGGAGTTTTTCAATGCCCGCTCTTTAGAGGAACAACTTGAAGCAATGCTCAAGGAGGGCAGTGCTCATAATTCCCATACGCTCGAATTAGTACACAAGTTCCTTGAAGCCAAAGAAAAAGCACATACACCCGATGAGCTGGTAACCAGTTTCGAACTCTTGACAATGCTTCGCAGTCAATTCAGTGAAAAACTTAAAGGGGAAACCGGCTCCAAGGGACAAAAGCTCCAGATGACGGACATTGGGCTGGAGGACTTTTCTTTTGTGCTCTTGAGCCAATTGATCAACCTCTTTGATGCCTTGGGGAAAGAGATAAACTGGTCGCCGGCCCTGCGCTGCCTGGAGCTTGCAATTGAAAACTTGCGCCTCAGCGGCTTTGATACCAAAGAATGCCAGGCAATAGAATCCGAGCTGGAGGCTTGGCGCCGGGGTTTCAGACCTCGAGACCGTGAGCATCTTATTCGGCTCAAAGCCACAATTGATCGATGCAGACGGCTGGCAGAAGTCTACTGTAACAGAATTCTGGCCCTGTTTCCTGAAAAGGTCGAAAGGCTGGGACAGGCTCTGGGTGTGGACAGACACAAGATAAAGATCTTCTGTGAGGTGGATATTCGAAGCCACCTGGTCTTCCAGCTCTCAAAACTTATTGCTCTCCTTTTAAAAGGCATCCGGAGGCTCGCTGCCTTGCCCCCATGGGATGTGATCGTACAGGGCAAGACCTCCGGTCGCCTGGTAGAGGCCGCATGCCTTGATGATTTACCAGGTCCTTTTGACAAAGCGATCGTAGTTCTTATGGAAAAGGTGGAAGGTGATGAGGAGATCCCTGCAGGGGTGGTCGGCCTGATTGTTGCCCATGAAACACCCCTTCTTTCACACCTTGCGGTTCGGGCCAGACAGGGGGAAATCGTATTCATAGTGTGCGAAGATGCAGATCGCTATGCAGAATTAAAAAATTCCCTTGGAAAACAGCTCGTCCTGGATGTCTCTGCTGAAGAGGTGAATCTGGGATTTTCCTCCGGCCCTGAGCAGGAAGGAGTGACTGAGAGAGAAAGGGAGGTCCGGCAGGAACGGGCTTGGGTACCTGATGTGCTTTTGTCCTCTGATCGCAAATTGTTGCCGTTGGATCAGGTAAGACCGGCAACTGGAGGCAGCAAGGCAGATGCAGCAAGGCGGCTTGAAGAACTGTCGCCAATTGAGGAGGCAGGCTTTGTGACATCCCCTGGAGTTGTGGTTCCTTTTGGTGTCATGGAAGAGTCACTAAATAAGGCATCGGTCCTTGAACAAGAGTACCGGATGTTGGTCAGCCGGTTGAATGAACTGCCACAAAGCGATTTTTTCGAGGCCTTAAGGAAATTACAGGGTATCATCAGGCAGCTTGACGTGCCCGATGAGATCATCTCAGGTGTGATGGAAAAATTCCCACGAGATGAACGGCTGATGGTACGTTCCAGTGCAAACTGCGAGGATCTGGAAGGCCTGTCAGGGGCCGGGCTTTACGATTCACTTGCCAATGTGTCGCCACCTGAGGTAGCTCAAGCAGTGAGAAAAGTCTGGTCATCGCTGTGGACCAGGCGCGCGGCATTGAGCAGGAGAAAGCTCGGTATCCCCCATGATAGGGCCCACATGGCTGTGCTTATTCAGCAGATGGTCGTCCCGGAAATTTCATTCGTTATGCATACTGTCAATCCTGTAGCTCAACACCAGGATGAAGTTTACGTGGAACTGGCAGTGGGCCTGGGTGAAGCGTTGACTTCCGGTAAAATCCCTGGTGTTCCTTATCGAATGGTCTGCAATAAGCATACAGGAAGTGTATGCATGCTGGCCTTTGCGAGTTTCAGCTATGCAATATGGCCCGGCCCTTCAGGGAGTCTTATCCAAAAAACAGTGGATTATTCCAGGATAGGGCTGTCAAAAGATAAAGTTTTTAGAAACCGCTTGGGAGGCCGTCTGGGGGCAATCGGCCGATTTGTGGAAGATTCGGTGGGAATGCCTCAGGATATTGAGGGGCTTGTCCTGAAAGACAAGATCTATCTGGTTCAATCACGTCCGCAGCAAGGTGTTTTTAAAAAATAACCGTTCAGGGGTTCAAAGGTTCAAGGTTACAAAAATGTCAGGCATGAAGAACAATAGTCCTTTCCCGTGCCCGCCGTTGCTGGCACTTTTTCAGAAAAGGATTGACGGTGATGACGCCCTTCTGCATCTGGCCAATCTGCGTTTTAAAGAGACAGGTCTTGGAACCGAATTTTATGCAGTAACACCAGTGGAGCTTGACCGGCTTTTGAAATTCAAGCCCAAGCCTGAAACCCCTGCAGTGGCTCATTTGCGCAGAGATATCAATCTGTTTGAGGAACAAGGCCGCAACCTGATCATGGATTTTGCCACAAAATTCAAAGACCGGATCTTTGGG
>JAIWFS010000184.1:0-3057 GCA_048631505.1 archaeon
CCATCATCTTGCATTTTTTACTGCAAAAAGGCCTATAGGGATTTTTCTCAAAAGAAATTGGCTTTCCACACCTGGGGCATTTAAATATTCTGGTATCAGTAAAATCTTTGGCATCCTTCATAGCAAGCCAAAAGTAGTTTACACTTTTAGGGGTAATATACCTCAAAAAATATGACTTGTGCGATTAGCTATTAGGTTTTAGCTTAACAGTCCGTTTTTATACAAAGTTTTTACCTAACAGCTAACGGCTAATGGCTGGCATCCGTGTAGGCGTCATGAGTATACCCTGGTAGGGAATAAATGAAGACCGGCAAGGTCAAAGGGCCGTTAAAAGAGGGTTTTTCCACTGGAGCGTGCGCTGCTGCAGCGGCCAAGGCTGCGGCCATACTGGCAGCGGATCCTTTGGTTTCAAGTATTAATGGAGTGACAATTCCTTTCCCGAATGGAGCCAGACACTCCTTTCCTGTCAGCAGGTGGGGCAGGTCCGGAGACAGTGACGCATGGGCCTGTGTGGTTAAGTATGCAGGAGATGATCCGGATATTACCCATGGAGCAGAAATTGTCTCCAGAGTGAGGATTATTTCATTTGATGTAATGGAAAAATCAGTCACGATACTTGGGGGAGACGGTGTCGGAAGGGTGACTAAACCGGGCCTTGCCATACCCCCGGGCAATCCGGCCATCAACCCCGTTCCTAAGAAAATGATCAGGCTGGCAGTGGAAGAGGCCTCAGATAGATCAGGTTTTGAGGCTGAAGTGACTGTGAGTGTGCCTAAAGGAAAGGAACTGGCAGCCAAGACCCTCAACCACAGGCTGGGAATAGTAGGTGGAATATCCATTCTGGGTACGACCGGCATAGTAAAGCCAATTTCAGCAGAGGCATGGTGTGCAACCATTCGGTGTTCCATGGACGTGTGCCTGGCAGCAGGCCTGGACCAGGTGGTGCTGGCCACCGGTCGCACCTCGGAGCGTGCTGCACAACATCTTTTGGGCCTGCCCGAAGAGGCATACGTGTCAATGGGTGATTATGTAATATTTTCTTTAAAAGAGGTTTCGAAACGTCCTTTTCGGCAGGTGCATCTGGCAAGCCAGTGGTCTAAACTGATCAAGATAGCCATGGGGTGGGAGCAGACTAATGTAAAACACGGTGCCCTTAATACACCTGAGGCGTTGGCCTTCCTTGCTACATTGGTCCCGGATATCTCTTTTGAATCCATTTCAGGTGCGAATACCGTGAGGGAAATCTTTATTTCAATGAAAGACCGGGGTGTTGAAAGAGGCAGAATGATAGAGGCAATCTGTTCCGAGGCCTTCAAAAAGCTGAAGCCTGTTCTCAAACCGGATCAGGATCTAATGATCCATCTTGTGTCGTATTCCAGGAGAGTGGTTGAGAGTTTCCCGATTAGGGATTAGAAATTGTAGCCGTTCATGGCTTGAAACTTGAAATTGGAAATTAGAAATTCTAGAGAGATTAAACGAGTTTACGAGTTGGATGTTTACAAACTGGCAGAATAGTTATCAAATATAGTCTGGCACGACTTTGATAAGTGGAACAAAAAGGTTCAGACCCGCCTGCCAACGCCTGGCACTGGCGGGCAGGACACCGTGGGCTATTAGATAATACGACCATCTGAAACAGTACAAAAGCATGAAGGCAAAATTTCCAATTTCCAATTTCCAATTTCAACGTTCCGTAAACGCTTACATTAGATCTAACCCGCAGACTGTGAAAGAAGAAAAACAAGAGGGAACAATATATGTATTAGGGGTTGGTCCTGAGGGCCTTTCTCCTGCAGGGGAAGAGTGCCTGCATAAGGCCTCCACGGTATTCGGGGCAGAGCGTTTTAGTTTTATGGTGCCTGAGGATAAGCCCTTAAGACCTGTTATGCCTGTAGAAAGGCTTTTGGAGGATTTAAAGGACTGTTCAGGGTCGGGAGATGTCGTGGTCCTTGCCTCAGGTGATCCGCTGTTTTTTGGGATTGGACGAGTGCTGATGAGAGAGCTTCCTTTTGAACGTCTTTGCTTTATACCATCTGTTACCAGTGTCCAGCTTGCGTGCTCAAAGCTCAAGATACCCTGGGATGATCTGATCAGTCTGAGTTTCCATGGAAGAGATTCCGGCATTATTGAGAAGCTTTATCCCTACTTGAAAAGCCAGGACATGACAAAAATCGCCTTGCTGACAGATCCTGTTAATACCCCCCGGAAAATTGCACAGGCCTTGCTGGACGCAGGACTGGAAGGACTTACAATCCATGTGGCAGAGGACTTGGGGGGCAGCTCTCAGAAAATAGGGTCTTACTCTTTAGAACAGGCCTCTTCCAGTAACTTCCATCCTCTAAACGTCGTGGTCCTTACCGGGAAGATCAAGTGGGCAACTGGTGGATTCGGTCGAAGGGAGGATGCATATCAACACAGGGCAGGACTGATTACAAAGGCCGAGGTCCGCTCAATAGTACTCGGGGCCCTTGAGATCCCTTCAAAGGGCGTCATGTGGGACATTGGCGCCTGCAGTGGATCTGTTTCAGTTGAGGCCGCGGGGCTTGCCCCAGGACTCAGAATCATTGCTGTTGAAAAGAACAAAGAACGTATCGAGGACATAAAGGCCAATATCCGCCGGTATCAAACATTAAACATAGACCTGATAGAGGGGAGCGCTCCGGAGGTGCTGGAAGGGCTCCCCGAACCTGACAGGGTATTTATAGGCGGAGGAGGAATCGCTCTCTCATCCATTCTCAAAAAAGTTATTCGTCGTCTTAAGGGAAGAGGACCTGTAGTCGCTACGGCTATTACCTTGGAATCACTGATGCTCTTGTCAGATAAGCTGGCCCTGGATGGTTTCCGGATCGAAGTGAGTCAGGTACAGGTATCCAGGTTGAGGCCCCTGGGCCAGGGCCGGATACTCTCGGCTCACAATCCTGTATTTGTGATAAAGGCATGGCGCTGACACGCCCGGCACTGATAATATATAACCTGCTCCAGGTTGCGGCCCTGCCGTGGCTGGGTCCTCCGGCCCTGCTATATCTTCTTTCCAGGTCCAAATACAGGGGCCACCTG
>JAIWFS010000185.1:0-3043 GCA_048631505.1 archaeon
CACCAAGGCTCAAAGTGAGCTCGTGCTCCCGAGCTATTGCCAGAATATCATCAAAACGCTCAAAGAGGGGATTTTCCTTCTGGTTGTACATCATCCACTCCAGGATGAAGGAACCTCCTCTGCTAACCACCCCCATTACGCGTTCCCTAAACCGGAGATGCTCCGCAGCCTTGAGAGTCAGCCCGCAGTGAATTGTCACGAAGTCAACTCCCTCCTGACCATGTTCCTCAATTACCCTCAGCAGGTCGTCTACATCCATTTCGCAAACTGAGCACTTGCGCCGCTCCACGGTCTCAACTGCGGCCTGATAAATAGGAACTGTGCCAAGAGGTACGGGACAGGCATTTCTGATAGCCTGGCGGATCTCCTTTATCGGACCTCCAGTGGAAAGATCCATTATCGTGTGGGCCCCTGCCTCCAGGGCCACCTTGAGCTTTTCCAATTCAGCTTTCAGCTCAGGATGATCCTTTGAAGTGCCTATATTTGCATTAACCTTGGTGGAGATCCCTTTACCCACTGCCATGGGACGGCTAAGCTCCACATGCCTGTTGTGCGGTATTACCACTTCCCCTGCCCCCACGGCTTGAACCAGAATCTGCGGATCCAGACCCTCGTCCAGGGCACAACGCTCAATAAGTTGGGATATTATACCTTGTTTTGCTTGATCTTTTATAGTCATAAGAGAACTCTAATGATGACACAAAGGGTTTTCAAGATGCTTTTCATGGGTTATTAAGTTAGCCCTGAAGACTAATAATGACTTTATCCTCTTAGACCAGGATTGTCACTAACAGATCAATCAAACAACACGACCTTCCCTCACACAATGTAGGGACTATCAGGATGTCTATGAAACTCAGATCGCTCCGGGGGGTAATTTACCTGTCACTCCTTGCCTGTGTTATCATAATTGCTCAGGCACTACTAATAATATTCAGGGGAGAGGCCTTCTGTGTTAATGAAGGATGTAGAATAGTAGAAGCCTTGACACTTATTCCACCTTTTTATTTCAATCTGTTAGGTGCTGCATATTTCTTTGCCATATTCTGTGTTGCCATAACAACAAAATACAGATCAGGGACAGAGCCCCTGCTCCGCATCATACTTATTTCCGGTCTTGCAGCCGAGGGGATATTGCTGGGATACCAGATCTTTGTTGCCAACGTATTCTGTTCTTACTGCCTGCTTATCTTTCTTCTGGTGGTAATCCTGAACAGCTTGATGGGTTTGCGACAATTAACATTGGGATTAGTAACAATTGTGGCGCAGCTGGTCGTGTTTTCTCTGTTAAATTTTGATACTGCAAAAGACCCCCTGCGTGGACTCACCCTGGACAATGGGACATATGCTGTAAGGAGATGCTCAGACCCGGTTAAACAACTTTATCTAATCTTTTCAGAAGACTGCCCCCACTGCTACAAGGTCATAGAGGCACTGGAAGGATGCACACGGTGCGAATTTCACTTCAATCCAATTAAAGAAATAAGTGCTGACCTGCTTCCGGGATTAAGCCCTAATGAAAATTTTTTACCTGAAATAAACACTGCTGCCCTGAAAATATTGGGCATTGACACTGTTCCGGTACTGATAGCCAAGGATCATGATGGATTGACCTTCATCCAGGGTGAACGGAATATCATAAACTACATTCAGAATACCTGTTTCCGGGAAATGCCCTTGCTGGATGGAAATCTGGGAGATCCTTTCGAAACAGAAGGTGGTGCATGTTCCATAAATGAAAATTATTAACTCTATATCCGGCATGAGAAAACAGGTTCTCAAGTGGAAGCAGGAGGGGTTGTCTGTGGCCCTGGTTCCCACTATGGGCTTTTTCCATGAAGGCCACCTTTCCCTGATGAGAGCAGCCGGAAGCAATGCAGACCATGTGGTAGTAAGCCTGTTTGTAAACCCTGCCCAGTTCGGCCCGAATGAAGACCTGAACCACTATCCAAGAGACCTTGAGCGGGATGCAAAGCTGGCTGAAGACAAAGGGGTTAGCTGCCTGTTTTGTCCTGATGCCAAAGACATCTATCCACCCGGTTTCCAGACATGGATCCGGGTCGAAGGCTTAAGTCAGGGGCTTTGTGGCGCATCAAGGCCTGAACACTTCCGCGGTGTAGCCACAATAGTTGCCAAGCTCCTCATTATTGTACAGCCGGACATGGCAATCTTCGGTCAGAAGGACTTTCAACAACTCCAGGTCATTCGCCGCATGGTGAGGGACCTGAATATACCGGTTAATATAATAGCCCATCCTATAGTCAGAGAACCAGACGGTCTGGCAATGAGCTCCCGCAACACCTATCTTAATGCACAAGAGCGCGAATCGGCCCTTTCCCTTGTTCAAGCCCTCCGGCTGGCTGAAAAAATGGTGGCCCATGGCAGCCGGTCCGGTCCGGAAGTTATCCAAGCTGTCAGAAAACACATCCAATCCTTTAGCAACACAAAGATTGACTATATTTTTCTCGGGGACCCTGAGAGCCTGAAGCCGTGCCGGGAGATTGTTGGTGAAACCCTTCTCGCCCTGGCAGTATGGGTTGGAAAAACTCGTCTGATCGACAACACCTTGCTTAAACAGTAAAATGCAAGTAAAGATACATGCTTGCAGCTTAAATTTAGGATTCGCAATCCCTGAATAAACGGACTAAAGATATGTTACGATCAATGCTTAAATCAAAAATCCATAAGGCTACAATCACTGAGGCAGACCTCAACTACGAGGGAAGCCTTACTATAGACTCCCGCTTGATGGAGGCTGCTGACCTTTTACCTTTTGAGCAGATAATGGTCTATAATATTTCAAATGGTAGCAGGTTTAACACCTATGTCATAGAAGGAGAAAGAGGCTCTGGCTCTATATGCCTTAATGGGGCTGCTGCCAGAAAAGGATCACCCGGCGACCTGATAATTATAGCGTCCTATGGTTTGTATTCTAAAGACCAAATAGCCAAAGGCAAAAGCATCCTGGTCTGGGTAGATGCGAAAAATCAGTTGAAAGAGCGAACTGAAGTGCCGTGGCAATCTCCCTGATCACCTTTTCCTC
>JAIWFS010000186.1:0-3030 GCA_048631505.1 archaeon
CATGGCTTCAGTGCGTCTCTTGACCAAAATGACGATGACTTTGAGATCAATGCTGAAAGGTCTGAGGAAACCACTAGCGAATCTGTCGGCAAGGAGCCGGCAATGTCGAGTGAGAAGACGCTGGTCCTGATTCCCAAGAATACCATGGGTTCGGGAGATGATATTCTGGGAGCAGGACTCATGCTCAATTTCTTAAATACGCTCAACGAGATGGGAGAGACACTCTGGAGAGTGGTTTTCCTCAATAGCGGGATAAAGCTGACGATTGAGGGGGCCAAGACCTTGCCTGCCATACAGCAACTGGAGGCCCAGGGTGTAAGCATTCTTGTATGCGGCACCTGCCTCACACACTTCAATCTGCTGGATCAAAAAGGCGTGGGTGAGACCACGAACATGCTGGATATTGTGACAAGCATGCAGCTCGCGGACAAGGTGATCAGTGTGTGATGTCCTTTTGTGTATTGTTGCCGGAAGAGATCGTGCCGGCCAGAGTATTTGACAGGGTCACAAAGTTTTCAATGCTCAAGACCTCTGCCCTGTAGCCCGGATCTATTCCGCAAACCTCCAGTGCATGAAGTATTTCGTCTTGCGAAAAAGAAGCTAGTCCCTTAAGGGCGTTTATCAATTTCTTTCGTCTTTTCTGAAATGCCTGTCTGACAATATTTTTAAAAAAAGCAAAATCCGTTGCAACTATAACAGGCTCTCTGAATTCCATTTGTACTAAAGTCGACGTGACCTTGGGGCGAGGGCGAAAAAGGCCCGGCGGTATGTCCATTAATCTGGTGACATCGGCGCAATATCCGGTAACCACTGATAATATCCCGTAAGCCTTGCTTCCCGGACGAGAGACAAGGCGCTCGGCCACCTCCTTCTGAAACATCAAGATGGCCCTGTTTATATGATTACGTTCTTCGATCAGCTTAAATACTACCTGGCTTGAAATATTATAGGGCAGGTTGCCTATTATTTTGAGAGTGCCTCCCATCTCTTCTGCAAGGTCCTGAAAAGAGACCCTGAGGATGTCCGAATGACGCAATTCCACATTCCCGGGCAGAGGTCGCTTTTCGCGCACCCATTTGATCAGTCTCTCGTCTATTTCAAGGCCTATAACTCCGGAGGCCTTTTTTGAAAGTTCCCTGGTCATGGCCCCGAGCCCTGCACCCAGTTCTACTACTCGATCTCCGGGCTGTATGCCGGATAGTTCTACTATGGTCTCAATGGTGCCCTGGTGGACAAGAAAGTTTTGGCCAAGGGAGCGTTTTGGCAGTGGAAAGCCGTGTTCATAGATACTAGTTATGGGAGATTTCTTTGCTGGATTTTGAATCATTATGGTTGGTTTTTATAAGGCGATTCATTCGTCTTTTCTGACGACGAATATATAGGTACAGGGCTGAGAAATAGGCTGTTATTGCAAAAGGAAGAGAAAAGACTATGCCTCCGAGCAGTACTGATACCATTGACCTGAAACTGTCTACATATATCAATCTTACTGCTTCAAACATATTTACGTCACGGGCTATACCCATGAGATACTTTACCTGTTCCCAGGAAAGTGAGCTGCCTGTAAGGATGGTGCCTACTTTCCAGGATATATAGTACTGCAACGGAATGGTAAGGGGATTGCTTACCAGGAGGCTGACAACAAGCCCGGCCACAAGATTGCCCCTTCCGACAGCGCAAAAAAAGATTATGAGAATAGTGTGGAATGGAATTGTGGGCGTGAGTCCAATAAAAGTCCCTATGGCGATACCTCGCGCGAGAACGAATGGATCTCCTTGCAGCCTCACTAAACGAAGCCACTGATATCTTATGGTTCTCCCGGGGCTGATCCCCGGATCTCTTTTTCCAAAGCGGAAAATGTTTTTTACTTTGTTAGCAGGGACAAGCTCACCCATAAGTGTTTACCCGGACCAATACATCCTGCTTAAATACTAAGGAATGGAAGCCTTGAGTAGACATCTGCATCTTCCTTGACCAGGATCCCGGCCTTTATCTGGTGATAACCAGCCAGAGCAACCATTGCGGCATTATCAGTACACAGTTCAGGGTATGGGAAATAGGCCTTGTAGCCAAGCTTTTGTGTCTCCTCGGCCATTCTGGCTCTAAGCCTGGAGTTGGTTGCAACTCCTCCTGTCACTGCTATCCTGCTTATATCATAGTTTTTTGCAGCAGATAAAGTTTTTTCCACAAGCACGTCAACAACTGCCTCTTGAAACGAGGCACAGATATCCTGAACAGGTAACGGGCCCTGACCGGACAATTTCTTGACCGAGGTTAAAACAGAGGTCTTAAGACCACTGAAGCTGAAGTCAAAAGGTGTTTTCGGGAGTTTTGCCCTTGGATAAGAAAAGGCGCTGGGATCTCCTTTTTCAGCAAGTTGGCTGATTATAGGGCCTCCAGGATACTCAAGTCCAAGCATCTTTGCCACTTTATCAAAGGCCTCTCCTGCGGCATCATCCCTGGTCTGGCCCAGGAGCTCTGCTGAAAGGAAATCATTAACCACATAGAGGTTTGTGTGGCCACCTGACACCACAAGGCCCACAAAGGGAAATGAGGGAGGATGTTCGCACAGGAACACAGAAGAGAGGTGTGCGTGAAGGTGATTTACGCCTGTCAGGGGAATACCACGGGCCATTGCCAGGGCCTTGGCAAAGGACAGTCCGACAACCAACGAGCCCACCAGTCCTGGACCCTGGGTAACTGCTATGGCATCTATTGCAGACCTGTCCGTATTTGCATCCAGGAGTGCCTTTTCCACAACCCGGACTATATCCTCAAGATGGTGTCTTGAGGCCAATTCAGGAACGATTCCCCAGTATTCCCTGTGGATGTGAACCTGAGAGGCCACCACATTGCTCATCAACTGTCTGCCATCCCTCAGGACCGCGGCTGCAGTTTCGTCACAGGACGTCTCTATGGCAAGGAGATTTCTGGGATTGAATTTGTCTGTAGTCATCAATAATCTAAAATATTAAGTGGCTCAATTGAACTTGACAGTAACATAACCACTATGGTATCGCTCATCCGTTT
>JAIWFS010000187.1:0-3021 GCA_048631505.1 archaeon
ACAGGGATTGGGTTTACAAAAGGACCGATATAAGTGGTAAGCGATTTGTGGATGAATTAGAGCGTATTGGCTATAAGGGGACCGTTCCAGCCGAAAAATGGCCTGTTCACGCCTATTATGAATATCATATTGAGCAAGGACCTGTCCTTGAACAGGAAGGAAAGATCATAGGCGCTCCCAAGGGCATTCTCTGTCTTCACTGGTATGATATCTATCTTGAGGGCGAGGCAAATCAGGTGGGTCCAACACCAATGGAAGGGAGACACGATGCCCTGTGTGCGGCTTCGGAGATGATTCTTAAGGTCAATGAACTTCCTGCCAGGATGGGCGGGAATATGGTCTCCACAGTTGGAGAGATTCAGAATTATCCCAACTCTCGAAATATAATTCCTGATAAGGTGCATTTCACTGTGGATATCCGATCCTGGGACGATGATCTGGCCCTTAAAGCCTGGGAGGAAGTAAAAAAGGGGTTTGAAGAGATTGCCAAAAGGAGGGGTTGCCCGATCCGGATTGAAGAGACCTGGCGTGTGGAACATTCCCCCTTTGATCAAAAGCTGGTGCAAAAAGTGCTGGATACTGCTGATGAACTGGGATATCCGGCCCTTCACATGGTCAGCGGGGCAGGGCATGATGCAAGCTATATGAACCAGGTTGCCCCCACGGCCATGATTTTCGTTCCCAGCATTGGCGGGCGGAGCCATGTGGAAGTAGAAAATACCAAATGGGAGGATTGTGAGGCAGGAGCGAATGTGCTGCTTCATACGATTCTCCAGTCTGCAATGGAAGTTTAATTGGATAGTAAAGGGAGTTTTTTAGAGTCCCGCTTTTAGCGGGACGTTATATAAAGTTGCGAAGCAAATTTATTCACGGAGGATACCATGAACGGATTTTATGGCAGAATTCTTAAGGTTGATTTAAGTGAGAAAAAATACAGCATTAAACCTGTCCGGGATGACATATTAGAAAAGTATCTGGGGGGTAAAGGCCTGGCTTCCTATCTGCTGTATGAGCTTAATCCTGCGGGGGTTGACCCGTTAGATCCCGCCAATTCCTTGATCTTTGCAACAGGCCCGGTTACCGGGAGCGCTATCTGGGGGTCGTGTCGCTACGGTGTCTTCACCAAGTCACCTCAGACCGGTTTTTATTCTGAATCATACGCCGGTGGCAAGGTGCCCGAGGCCATTGATTCGACCGGATTCGACGCCATTGTCATTCAAGGACAAAGTGCAGGGCCAACGGTACTTGGTATTCACCCGGAGGGCGTGGATTTCCACGAGGCCGGTGATATCTGGGGAATGGACACGTTTCAGGCGGAAGACGCGGTATATGAGCGGTTTGGCCGTTCTGATGCAGGATTTAAGAGATCGGGCGCAGTGGTGATAGGGCCGGCCGGTGAAAACCTGGTTCGATTTGCTGTTATTGAAAACGATTACTGGCGTTCTGCCGGGAGGACCGGTGTGGGCGCAGTCATGGGTTCAAAACGTATCAAGGCTGTAGTTTTCCAGGGTGACCGGAAACGTTCGCTCTACGATGAGGATGCGGTACGTGCCTTTTCCAAGAAAGTCAGTCTGGAAGGCAAAGACAATCCTGGTGCAAAGGCATATAAAAGCATGGGTACGACCATGATGGTTAAAATCGTAAACGATGCCGGGGCGTTTCCCACCCGTTACTGGTCAGAGGGGAAATGCGAGCACTGGGAAAAGATAAACGCCGATGCCCTTCACGAACGTTGTCAGGTTACGCCCCGCGCCTGCCTCAAGTGTTTCTTGGCGTGCGGACGTATGACTACTGTACAGCAAGGTCGTCACGCCGGACTAAAGCTGGAGGGTCCGGAGTATGAGACGATTTATGCCTTTGGGGGACTCTGCCTCATCGACAGCATTGAGGAAATCGCCTACCTGAATGATATATGTGATCGTTTGGGCATGGATACTATCTCTGCCGGGAATCTTTGTGCCTTTACCATTGAAGCGTCAAGGCGAGGAAAGATTGATTATAAGATTGACTATGGGGATGTTGACGCCATAGCTGAACTGCTCAAGAAGATCGCAAATCCCCCCAACCCCCCTTTAGCAAAGGGGGGCAGGGGGGATTTTGAAGATATCGGTGATATCCTGGCCCGAGGAATTAAATTTGCCGCCAGAGAATGGGATCTGGAAGATATCGCTGTTCACGTCAAGGGCCTGGAGCCGCCCGGTTATGATCCCCGGGTGCTCAAGGGGATGGGACTCGGATATGCCACCTCTGACAGGGGTGCATGTCACCTCAGGGCAACGTTTTATAAGCCTGAGTTGAGTGGTATGATAGATCCCGATGTGATTGAGGGTAAGGCAGGACTTTTTGTGGACTTTGAGGATCGTTTGACCCTTTTCGATGCCCTCATACTCTGCCGTTTTTATCGGGATCTATATCCCTGGGAACAACTCAAGGAGATCATACATTCGGTGACAGGATTAGATGTAGATCAAAAGACCCTTCAAGAAAAGGCCGGGGCCATATCAGACATTGTGCGCCGTTTTAACCTACGTGAGGGCATGAAACCTGAAGATGAGCGTCTGCCAAAAAGCCTTCACCGCAAACTAAAAAAGACAGGAGACATCATAACAGAACAAGAACTCGACCATATGCTAAAGGATTACTATTCTCTTCGCGGCTGGGATGAGAGTGGACAGTTCATCCCCTGATTAAACGTCTTGGAATTTCTACAACTTATTGAAATTATTTATATTTACTGGGGCTTGGGAATTTTGCCTCACACATGGAATAATGGAATGGTGGAATAATGGAATGATGTAAATTCGTCTTCTACCGAAATGGATTAGATCCGAATTTCTCATTTCTCTTATGGTTTGTCAACTTGATTTTCCCAAAAACCCATTCCGTCAATTCCCCAAAACCCATTATTCCAGTCCCGCTAAAGCGGGATTCCAACATTCCAATTGGGGCGAAGCCCCTAAGTTCATATCACCCTCTCAGGCTTAATGTAAGCAGATTTTGGGACATAATCGTTCCTTGTTT
>JAIWFS010000188.1:0-2968 GCA_048631505.1 archaeon
GAAATGACAGTCCTGGATCTTGGCTGTGGAACCGGTCTGGGCTCTCAATTCTATCGACCATTTGCAAAAAGACTAATAGGAGTCGACGTATCGTTAAAGATGCTCGAAAAGGCCGCGGAGAAAAAAATCTACGACCGGCTTGAGGCCGTTGACATACTTCAAGACTGGGAATTCCCTCAAAAATTTGACCTGATATACAGTTCTGACGTCTTTGTATATTTCGGAAATCTGGACCCTGTAATCAGGTCCGCATCTTCTTATCTCAATTACGGCGGGATCATTGCCTTTTCAGTAGAAAGACTGGATGACAACAGCATGGGGCACCGGCTCTTTCCCAGCGGTCGCTATGCCCACTCGCAGGCATATATTCAAGATGTACTGAGCCGTCATGGGTTACATATATTAGAGGAGGCCAAAGCAGATATCAGAAAGGAGTCAGGAAATCAGGTCAAGGGATTATTGTTTGTAGCAAAGAAATATTAGGCTGAGCGTCCTTGGCTGATCCATTTCTTCCAAAACAAACGACTGGAAAAGAAAAGACCCGCGCCCACTGCCACATAGACTCCCCACACCAGGATTCCGGGCAAGGGGCTGACCCTCAAAGACATCCCCAGAAAGACCATAAACAGTATCATCCCCCAGCTTTTAAGAGAGAGAAATCCTCCAAGGCACCTGTCTCCTTCCCTGCTTAGTATCCGGGAAATTACCCGTACTGCGGTCTTGTCAAAAATCAACCGTCCTTTCAGCACTCCAATAAAAGTGGCAACAATAAGCCACCAGGGATTCACAGCCCCCGGTAAGCTCATCATGTTACAAGCTCCCCGCACAAACAAAAAAAGCCCCACGATTGTCCACATAAGGGTCGCCAAAAGGACGTGTACCCTGACAGAGGCTGCAGGCTTGCGGGCCTCAAGCCAGCTTATGATTCTCTCATACCTGAAAGACATGACTCACGACAGACTAATTCATCATGGCCTTTTACAAAACCCAGAGTTTTCCAAGAGGCTCTATATTCCATTTAATGGGCATTCCTCACACCTTGGTTTTGTTTTTTTGCAGAAACTCTTACCAAGGATAACCCACAGTGCATGATATTCGTTATAGAGTTTTACATCGGCTGGAAGGTGGTCCATGAACAGGGAGCGAACCCCTTCATAATCGGCATTCCCGTCTATGAAATCGTGCCTCATAAGTGCCCTTATCGTATAGACATCCACTACAAAACTGGGAAGCTCTCCTGCATAAAGCAGGATACTGTCCGCGGTTTCCGGGCCTATGCCCTTAATATCAAGAAGCATCGGCCTTAATGTCTCAAGACCCTTTGAAAACATAGTGTCCAGATTGCCCCCAAATTCATCCACCAGAAAGGCCACGAAATTTTGGAGCCTCCCGGCCTTTACGTTGTAATAGCCGGCCGGCCGGATAATTAGGGCAAGCGACTCCCTTGACAGTTCGTAAATGGCCCTGGGCCTCAGAAGATCCTTATTCTTCAGGTTTGAAATAGCCCTTCTTACGTTTTCCCAATTCGTATTCTGGGTAAGAATTGCACCTGTGCATACCTCAAAGGGAGAGTCGCCTGGCCACCAATCCTGCGGTCCAAAGGCCGACAAGAGACGTTCATATATGGATATCAACTGATCCCCGACAGGACCGGCATATCCAGTAGTCAGACTGCTAGAAACCAATTGTCAAAGGACCTTTAACTGCTTTCTGAAGCAAATAACATATTTCATTAATCACTTCTTATAAGGAAAACATATATCCAGCAAGCGACAACTGAAGTACCGGTCACTCCCAAAACAGCAATATCCCCGAGAATCACCTCTTGGCCCTCTTCTGGAAGAGAATAGATCAATGCCAAACATAGAGCGACAGTGCCCACCAGTACCGCTAGGGTCCTGACAAACTTAAAAAAGATGAGTAAACCCAGCACAAGGATGGTCGGCACTATCACGTATGGATTGCTGGCTAAACTTATTATATCAAGGCTTGACAAGTATGAGATAATGTTTTCAGCCTTCAGCTTTTCAAAAATTTCAGCCCAATCTATTTTCCAGTCCATTGAATATCCTCCTAACTCAGACAAGCCGGAATAGTGTCTTCAAACTCAATTAGCTTGAAAATATTCTGTCATAAAAAGCACGAATACCATAATTAAGAGACTAATGTTATCATCGGCCTTTTCCGAACAAACAATAACGGGTAAGCCGTTTCTTTTCTCCTAGCCCAGAGGATGCTATTCTGTAGTTGATATGCCTTATAGTCAAATCATTTCATTAATGATGGCCCTGGTTCTGGTAGCCGGGGCGCCGTCCGGTCCGGAACCAACTTTATCCCATGGAACCGTACTCCTTCTGTGGCTGGTAAAGAACTTAGGCTGGACAGCCCTGGTGGTCTGGGTCCTAAATCGGTCATATGCCGGCAAGGCACCCTCCCCGGTTCTTGATAGGCTTCAATGGGCCTCTTTGATCCCCTTGATAATTGACTTTTACCTGCTGGACATAAAGACCTATCTGGTATTCTTACCAGGTGTCTCTCTCTTTCCGACATTAATTGAAATCGTAGGAATCAGCCTGTATATCTTATATTTCATTCTCCTCTTGACTTCATACTGGTGGGTGCTTTACAGAAAAGGCCTTTCCGAATCTCCTTTACGTGAAGACCTTGAATTCAGGGTACGACTTATACTCCCTTTCCTGGTCCTCTATCTGATACTGGCCGTATTAGGGGATCTTTTAGGAGCAATCCCCTCTAATGAATTTCAGGAACTGCTCAAGAAGCCATTTGGAGAATTAGCATCTTCTGTCTTCTGTCTAATATTAATATTGGTCTTCATGCCGCCAATGGTGCGCATGATGTGGGGATGCGTGCCTTTTCCCAAGGGACCGCTAAGGAACCTGATCGAAGATTTCCTCAAACGCACCAATGTAAGTTGCAAAGAAATCCTCATATGGCCCCTGAATGGAGG
>JAIWFS010000189.1:0-2955 GCA_048631505.1 archaeon
TGAACCCGTTGGGTGTTATTTCTAATTAACGTAATGCCCTGATTTTTCAAAGCTAAACGCTAATGGCTAACAGCTAATCGCTCAACTTAGGTAGTATAGGAATTTCCATTTTAGACACGGATTACACGGATGGCCACGGATTAGGCAGTGTAATCAGGCTGTGCCCTTCACTTCCTAAAGAGATCGCTGTGAGTTCCCGTGCGCTCCAAGCGTAGGCTCTCCTGATCCATGGAGTAGATTAAGATCCAGTCAGGTTCAACATGGCAGTCCCGGCAGTTGATGAACTTTCCGATGAGCGGATGGTCTCGGTGCCGTGGGTCAAGCGGAAGGTCCTCAGCAAGTCTTTTGACGACTTTCCTTAGTTTGGCGATATCCTTACCACGCTTGGCCATCCGCTTTACATCACGGGAAAACTGACGCGTCTGAGATAGTCGCCTCATGTCTCCCAGCTATGGAACATCTCATCCAGGGAACCAAACTCCGTAATCTCCTCCCCACGCTGGCTTTTTGCAATGGTCTCTTCCGTGACCTCATTGGGAATCTCGACCCTAAATGGAAGTCCGTCTCTCAACGAGATCTGAGTGTAAAAAATGCGAATGGCTTCAGTTGGTGTGATCCCAAGGCGACGGAGGACGCTTTCTGCTTTCACCTTGGTCTCTGGCTCGATCCGTGCGTGTACTACTGCTGTCTTCATGATGCTATTCATATCACATATGCAACACAGATTCAAGGTCACCGGCGACGATGGCACAACGAAAAAATAAGCTGCCCATGACCGTACCACAGGAATGGGGCAGCTTGAGTGATTTGTTATCTGGGTCCACTTTAGAATGCTCCCGAAGCCTTCTATTTTGCGCTATCGTCCGTTTCCCAAATTGCAAAGATATTGTCTTCTGTATCAAGACATATTGCAAAATAACCAATACCCGGCACAGCGGTCTTGGGAAAAACCACTTTACCGCCCAGATTTTCAACCTTGACGGCATATTCATCAATTGCCGGCACATCAATGTAGTTGGTAATAGGATGCTGTGGGTCCTGCCTCTGTATCATACCGCCTTCAAGCGCCTTTTTACCTTCTTCGTCGGTTGTAGTAATCATCCAGTATTCCATTGGTCCGGGATATTTCTCAATTTTCCAGCCAAAGAGTTCGGTATAAAATCTTTTTGCTCGTTCAAGATCATCCGTTGGAATCTCAAAATGTACTATTGTAGGCATTTTTCTTTCCTCCATATTTTGCGTTTGGGGGTGGATTCTTTAAATACGTTCAGGTAGAAATGGTTCAAACTTCATCCTCCATCAAGGCTTCTCTTGATTCCCTTACGAAAAAGGGGCTTTTGTTCAAGACCCTGAAGGGTGCATATAAATTTTCTGATACCTATGGCGCTTACGCGTATGACCTGATAGGCTTTCTTTATGCCTTTCTTGGTCTTGGCTTATGTTCGGCTGTGGTATGTTTTGACTTAGCGCAGCTTAATCATTTATACTCCAAATTACCATGATAGAAGATTCCCTCAAAAACCTGTTTCCCCCTTCCGCCCTGGAAGGGGTTATCTCCCCCGATATTGACCAGGATATTCCTCCTTCTGTCAGACATGTCTGGCAGGTCTCGGATCTTTTAGCCAAGGTCCAGGACAGATTGGAGCTCGATTTTGATATCCTGTGGGTGGAAGGAGAGATATCAAACCTTCGACAGCCTTCTTCAGGCCATTGCTACTTCACCTTGAAGGATAATCGGTCCCAGATCAAGGCCGTGCTGTTCAAGTCCCAGGCAGCCCGCCTCCCTTTTGATCTGGAGGATGGCCAGTACGTAATCTGTTTCGGAAGGCTCAATATCTATACCGGCAGGGGCGATCTCCAGTTGGTGGTGGAAACCGTTGAACCAAAGGGAGAAGGGGCCCTTCAACTGGCCTTTGAACAGCTAAAGGCCCGCCTGGCAAAAGAGGGGCTGTTTTCTTCTGAGCATAAGCTGCCGCTTCCACTGCTTCCACAAAGGGTCTTTGTTATCACATCCCCCACAGGCGCAGCAATCCATGACTTTATCCGGAATGCCAGGGAACGCTATCCAGGGGCAAGCATCGTACTCTGCCCGGCAAGTGTTCAGGGAGAAGGGGCTTCCGGAGAAATAATTGATGCCCTGAGAATTGCCCGGCATGTTGCTGAGAAAGGTGATGTCATACTGCTCACTCGAGGAGGTGGCTCGCTTGAGGATCTCTGGGCCTTCAACGATGAGACCCTGGCCCGGGAGATCTTCAGTTGTACCATACCTGTTGTCTCGGCAGTAGGCCATGAGGTCGATTTCACGATTTCAGACTTTGTGGCAGATCACAGGGCCGCCACCCCCACTGCAGCGGCACAGCTCCTTTTTCCCCGCAGGGAAGAGCTGATGGACAAGGTCGCAATCCTTATCAGAAGAATGATCCTTTCAAGTCACAACAGGTTAAAAATCAATCAACAGGCGGTTCAATTACTCCGTCATCAACTCAAGGATCCTAGAAAAAAACTTGTGGAGCAGAGACTTCGTCAGGACGACCTTTATGCCAGGCTGTTGAGAGTCATGCAAAAAAAGATTGGTTTCTGGTCCCAGGGATACCTGAACCTGCGTGAAAGGCTCGTGGTACACGAACCGGGAAAACAGCTTGCCCTGGCCAAAGCCGAATCCTGCTCTCTGTCGAGGCGTTTGGTCCGGGCCGGATCGGTCTCTATTGAGAGGAGACGCCAATCCCTTGCTACATTGTCCGGAAAGCTAAACGCAGTAAGCCCGCTTGCAGTCCTTGCCAGGGGCTACAGCCTGGTTTATCGGATATCCGGAGGGGAACTTATAAAGCGAGCTGATCAGGTGGCAGAAGGTGAACGTCTCCTGATAAGACCTGAAAAGGGTGCTATACTCTGCAAGGTATTGTCCACTGGAAAAAACCAGGAACAAAGTACTATCTGAAACTAAATTGAGCGATT
>JAIWFS010000190.1:0-2946 GCA_048631505.1 archaeon
TATACAACAGCAACTCGCTGAAACCAGGACACTTGTGATCCCTGAAAGTCCCAGGGCCATCGGGACGATTGACGCCAGGGCCTGGAAACAGACCGCGGATATACTCATGACACAGGGGCTGATCTCCCAGGAGGTAGATATCACCTCTCTGCTGGCAGGACCTCCTCCTTGAGCATGCAGCAGGCTATGCGGCTGATGGGCCTGCCGTCTGAGTCGTAGGAGATATTCCCAGGATGGAGTATTTTGTTTAACACACAGCCTTCGGGAATCTGAAGTGAGAAAAGGTCGCACTCCCTTATGGGAGGGCGCTCCTTAAGCACACCGTCCACAATCTCCATGGAGTGTATTGGATAGTCCTCACATAGAGGGCACGTGTAAACCCTGCCATTAGGGAACACAAAATAATTATCAGCAACAAGGCCTGCACAGGCAAAGGTCTCATCAGGCTTTAAGAACACCTTGGGATATGTCACATGCAGACCCTTTTCAGCGGCCTTGCCTGCAACTTCGGGGACAACTGCCTCCCATTCTTCCCGGCTGAGCTGAAGGGATGTCTCGCCCTTCCTGGCAGGTTTGCCCCTGATACCAATGACCTGTATAAAAAAACGCTTCACTCCCAAGTCTGTTAAGAGCGGCGGCATATTAACAAGGTCGTGAATATTCATGCGGCTTGCCGTAAAGATGAGGCTCACCCCGAACCCCTTCTCTAATGCCCGCCTGATCCCGGAAGTGCATATATCAAAGACCCCTTCTCCCCTGATGAAGTCGTTGACTCCGGGATGGGAGCCATCAAGGCTGAAACTGAAATAATCCAGATCCTCAGGAGAAACCCTGTCAAGGATATCATTGAAGAGATAACCGTTGGTATCCACTGTTATAGAGGCATAGCCCAAACGCCTTGCTTCTTTGATACCATGGGGCAACGCAGGACTGAGAGTAGGCTCTCCGCCAAGGAATATGACATTTGTATTATTTGGTGATTTGGTGATTTGGTGATTTGGTGATTTAGATTTGGTGATTTGGTGATTGAGGATTTGGTGATTGTCTGCAAAGATAGCCAGCCATCGGGCCAGAGTCCTCTCATCCAGGATCTGTTTGCCATGCTGTTCCGGGTTGATATAGCAATGGCGACAACGGAGATTACACTGAGTGAGTATGTGAAAAAAGAAATTTCGCGTGTTGGGCTGAAACTGGACTGTTCTGCGTTTTATCTTCATAAATTTTCAAGTGTATACTTATACAAAAGGCTGTCTCTCCAGTAGGATTGTGCCGGATCAGAAAAAAACCTCTTAAAAAGGGCCAGGCTCTCTTTTCTCTTAATTCCTCCAAGTATCTCGATGCGGCTCCTGGCATAGAGATTATCATTAAAGAGACCACCAACTGTCCCGGCCGCGCCGGTCATGGGTCTTGAAAAATCCAGGCCTGTTGCCCCGCCCATGACATCTTCATAGGCATAAACTATCCTCTTGATGCCGTTGAGGATAAGGGCCCCAAGACACATAAGGCATGGCTCAAGATTGCAGTATGCAGTGATGTCCGTATCATTTCCGTGCCCTAGCGGACGTCCTCTTTCAATCCAGTCCCTCAGGGCACACACCTCGGCATGATCAAGCTCGTTCATATCCCCCGGCATGGTATGTGATCTAGCCCCCGTTCCAACAATTATATCTCCAGAGACCAGGACGCACCCTACTGGAAAGTCACCCTTTGCCAGGGCACTTGCAGCCAGATCCAATGCCTCAGACATCCATTTTTTGTGATTCAAAGTCCTTTGTTCCTCAGCCACTTCTTGATACTCTCTTCAAGGGCAAAACCCGCGTCTGTCTCTAATACTATTTTTTCCTGCAGCAACCTTAGCCCATTTTTCTCAAGCATCCTATCAAGCCGTTTACAGATATAATTCACACAGATAACGTGCCGGGCAGGAATCCCGCAGCCCCGCTCCTCAAGAAACCAGCAGCCTGTCTCATCCCAGGGTTCTGAAGGAAAACGGCAACCCATCAGGAGGTTAATTAGAAGCAAAACCACGTCAAAACGGTCCTCTACGCCCTTTCCGCAACAGCTCCCTCCGTCATTGACAGCACAATCAGTACACTCGGCAACGACCCCTGTACTCTTCATCTGTATCCATGATTGTTGAATAGTCTGCCGGTAGGTCTCGAGTAAAGACATAATTGCCTTGTCGGACAACAACTCCCGGCCATAGACATGAAAAAGCCTCTCTGCACACCGAATCTTTTCAAGGATCGGATAACCGGTGCCTATAAGCAGCCTCACGGGGTATTCGTCAATCATCTACCAGCCTTCTCCCTCTGTCCATTGAACAACTTAATCACTATACAACCAATCGGGCAAGGACTTCCCGGCCCATCTTCCAGATTGACTTCTATAGATAGACGGTATACAAGTACTCCCAAGCAAGAGGAGAATGTTGTGAAAGATGAATCACTCTATGCCCAGGCGGGCGTAGACATAGATAAGGCCAATGAATTAGTAAAAAAGATACGGCCGATGGTCGCCTCCACCTTCAAGCGCGGAGTCCTCACGGAAATCGGCGGCTTTGCCGGACTTTTTGCGCTTGACCTTGAACGGTACCATGAGCCTGTCCTGGTCTCTTCAACTGACGGCGTAGGGACCAAAATCAAGATCGCCACCATGTGCAAAATGCATAAGACCATTGGGATCGACCTCGTTGCAATGTGTGTTAACGACATACTGGTATGCGGGGCCGAACCACTGTTTTTCCTGGACTACTTTGCCACAGGCAAGCTGGATCCTGAAAAAGCAATAGATATTATAAAGGGCATTACAGATGGATGCAAAGAGGCAGACTGTTCCCTTATCGGCGGCGAGACTGCTGAAATGCCCGGACTATATGCAGAAAATGACTATGACCTTGCAGGATTCGCTGTTGGAGTCGTGGACAGGGACAAGATCATCGACGGC
>JAIWFS010000191.1:0-2915 GCA_048631505.1 archaeon
GCGTTTACAGGGTGCTGCAGATGCGAGGCGGAGGGTACGCAGACGTACTCCCTGTACTTCAAGTGCCCGACAACAAAGCAGATGCGGTGCCCTGTGAACGCTTACCTATTTTCTTTACGGATAGAACACAGTTCACCTTGAGACAAAATACAGAAAAGCGTATAAGGATTATGAGCAAAAAATAATTACCAGAAAAGGAGCAAATCATGAAAGCTAAACTTTGTTTTATTTACCGGTTTTTGTTGAAATCCCTGTCCTGGACCATGTGGTTCAGCGTATTCACGATTTTTGTTGCATACCCTTATGGATCGGCTGCAGAGGCGGCAGAACCTGAGAAAGTCATAAAAAATGCTATGATTGTGATGAAAGAGATCAAGAATGCGCCAGATGGAGGTATCCCGGATGAACTCCTGGCAAGATGCGAAGGGCTTGCAATATTTCCCTCTGTCTACAAAGGGGGATTTGTTGTCGGGGCCAGTTACGGAAAGGGCCTGATGGCTGTTAGAAATCCCAAGACGGGGAAATGGCGCGGTCCGGCCTTTTTACAAATTGGAAGCGGGAGTTTTGGCTGGCAGATCGGAGTTCAGGCCACTGACCTGATCCTGGTGATAATGAATCAAAGGGGGGTAAACGCCTTTTTCAAAAACAACCTCACACTGGGTGGAGATATTTCAGTAGCCGCCGGTCCTGTTGGTAGAAACTTAAAGGCCAGTACTGACGCGACTCTCAAAGCTGCGGTGTATTCTTACTCCAGGAGCAAGGGCTTTTTTGCAGGTCTATCCCTTGAGGGAGCATATTTGCATCATGATTACAAGACCGACGAGGCCCTTTACGGACGGATCCTGACTCCTGGAGAGATATTGTCTCAGAAGGCGGTTTCTGTTCCGGAGCAAGGCCGAAGGTTTCTTGAATTTCTTGACAAAAATTGTCCGTAGGCTCGTTACGTATAATATGGCGTGGAAATAGAAGGTAAGAGGACATGGATAATTTTGAATATCAGAATTCCACCTGCATAGTCTTTGGAAAAGGTGAAGTCTCTAAAGTAGGCAAGGTGGTGAGGCCGCTCGGAAGCAATATCTTGCTGGTAACTGGTAAGGGAAGTCTGAAAAAGAGTGGCCTTTATCAAAAAATCAGGGGCTGGCTGGAGGAAGAAGGGATTACTGTTGTGGATCTCGATGGAGTTCAGTCTAATCCTCTGCTCTCAAGGACCCGTGACGGCATCAGGATGGCAAGGGACCATGGGATTCAGGCTGTCCTTGCCCTTGGCGGTGGGAGTGTCATGGACTCTGCAAAGGCAGTTGCCGCAGGGGCGGTTATGGAACAAGGAGAAGTGTGGGACTTTTTTACAAGGGAGAGGATTATTGAAAAGGCCCTTCCTGTGGTTACCGTTCCAACCTTGGCGGCTTCCGGTTCTGAAATGAACGGGTTTATGGTTCTTACAGATGAAAAGAGCAAACACAAGTTAGCTGCAGGTTCCCCTCACCTGTACCCAAAGGTCTCCATTCTTGATCCAACAACTACTTATACAGTACCTGCGGACTATACGGCCTATGGGGGCGTGGACGCTGTATGCCACCTCCTTGAGCCATATTTCAATGGCCCGGACCCGAACACTCCACTGCAGGATCGGATGGCCGAAGGGCTTATCAGGACCATTATGGATGCTACTGAGGCCTGTATCAAGGACCCTGAGGATTATGAGGCCAGGGCTACCATGATGTGGGCGTCATCCCTTGCCCTCTGCGGCTTGACCAAGGCCGGGGTAGGCGACCATCATTTTCCGGTACACCTGATAGAGCATGCGGTCAGCGTACTGTTTTCTGTGGCCCATGGAGCAGGGCTTGCAGCCCTTTTGCCTGGCTGGATGACTTGGTGGGCCCAGGATCATCCGGAGAAGCCGGCCCAATTTGGAGAGCGTATTTGGGGCATATCCGGAAAAGGTCTTTCAGAGAAAGCAGAAGCCGGTATAGATGCCCTAAGATCATGGTTTGATAGTATTGGTTGTCCAAAGAGTCTTTCTGATATCGGAATAAGGACTGAGGACCATGAAAGACTGGCAGAAAATGCCATGCTTCAGGCAGAGATATGGGGGATATCCAGCACCTATTCAGTTGAAAATATTAAGACTGTTTTGGCCTATTGCCAGATACGATAAATGTTGAATTTTGAATGTTGAATGTTGAATTAATGTATATGTCTTTTAAATCTTCATCCACAATTCAGCATTCAGCATTCAGCATTGTCTATACAAGTGTAATCATGGTTGAAAAAAATTCCTGCCCTTTCAGACTGGTAATTTTCGAGGAGGCAGGCTCAGGGAAATATAAAGTGGCTGGAATAGAGGTCTATGGCCGGAACATCACAATAGAACGGATCTACAATATTCCGCCGGCCATGCCGGAGATCATTGACGAGCCTGAAGAGTTTATCCCTGACGATTTTGAAGGCGACCTGATCCTCAATTTTCTCAGACACCCGGACCTGTCTGAGTATCTTGTTAAGATCTGTAAAACCAAGGGAATGCCGGTGATAGCATCAGGGCAGAACATACCAGGAGCCATCTGCCCTTTTACGTGCTGCGGCCTTGGGCGCAGGAAGAGTCTTGGTGCCTATGGAGAGCAGTTTGGCCTGCCTGAGTATGATGTCGAGGTAAAAGACCGCCGCATCACAGAGCTTCATGTAAGGCGCGGGGCTTCGTGCGGTGCTACCTGGCAGGTCATTCCCAGGATGATCGGGGTGCCTGTGGATGAAGCACTAAGTACCATTGGAAGAGAGATCCAGTATCTCTGCAAGGCCGATCCATCGGCCTTTGATCCTGTGTCAGGCAAAAGTCCCCTGCACTTTGCGGGTAAGGTGCATATGATGGCCCTGAAAAAGGCCTTTTCCTCGCAATCCTGCGGCATATAAATATTGTA
>JAIWFS010000192.1:0-2880 GCA_048631505.1 archaeon
CATTTTGGCTCAGGATGGCCTGACAGGCCTTCAGGCAGCCAAATCCGAATGCCCGGACCTCATCCTGTTGGATTTGATCATGCCGGTCATGGATGGATACCAGGTGTGTCAAAATTTGAAAGAGGAGGACAGCACCAAAGAGATACCTGTCATTATGCTCACGTCAAAGGCTGAGCCCGCAGACAAGGTAAGGGGCCTGGAGCTGGGGGCCTTGGACTATGTGACCAAACCCTTTGACGAAGGCGAGTTGGTAACCCGCGTGAATATACAGTTACGATTAAAGCAGCTTTATGAAGCCCTTCAGGAAAAGAATAGGCAGCTCCAGGAGTTAGCCAACCGAGACGGGCTAACAGGCTTATATAACCATCGATATTTCCACGAGCATTTGTCAAAAGACTTTTTGCGCGCCAGAAGGTATCATGAGTTTTTGTCGTGCATTTTATTAGACATAGACTATTTTAAAAAATTTAACGATACCTACGGACATCAGACGGGTGACATCGTATTAAGAGCTCTGGGGCAAGTCATCAAAGACTCTATAAGGGACAGCGATTTCGCAGCCAGATACGGGGGTGAAGAATTTGCGATCGTTTTGTATCACACAGATGGGCCGACTGCGATTCATGTAGCTGAACGCCTCCGGCAGATGGTGGAACATTGTGATGTCCGTGATAACGATAATGTGTTGCATGTCACCATCAGTTTAGGGGTTGCCACATTTCCACACGAGCAAATCCGCGATTACAAGCAGATAGTTGAATGTGCTGATAAGGCGCTATATAAGGCCAAGGAAAATGGCCGAAACCGAGTAGAGTCCTATGGGACTGAAAAACTGAAAATGGTCAACTGAAAGTACTTAGGGCCTGGTAAAAAATAACCCTAACCAGGATAAACCGGAATAGTGCCTAATCAGAGATTCCTTGCCACATCCTTTGCAAAGTAAGTAATTATGACATCGGCCCCTGCCCTGCGGATGCTGAGAAGTGACTCCTCCACGACCCTGGCCTCATCCAGCCAGCCCTTGGAAGACGCAGCCTTTATCATTGAGTACTCACCGCTTACCTGATAGGCGGCAATTGGAAGGGTGAACTCCTGCCTCAGGAGATGGATTATGTCAAGGTAGGGCATGGCAGGCTTCACCATGAGGATGTCAGCCCCTTCCTCAAGGTCCAGCATGGCCTCCCGCATGGCTTCCCTGGCATTTGCAGGGTCCATCTGGTATGAGCGACGATCTCCGGATTTAGGGGCGCACTCTGTTGCTTCACGGAAGGGTCCGTAGAATGATGAAGCATACTTTACGGCATAGGAGAGAATAGGGACCTGGTCAAAGCCGTGCTCGTCAAGGGCCTCCCTTATTGCCCCCACACGGCCGTCCATCATATCGGAAGGCGCTACAATGTCCGCCCCTGCCCTGGCGTGGGAAAGAGCGACCTTTGCCAGCAGCTCCAGGGTTGCGTCATTGTCTATCCGGCCATTTGAGAGCACGCCACAGTGCCCGTGTGAAGTGTACTCGCAAAGGCATACATCAGTCACAACAAGGAGATCAGGCACTGACTTCTTTATGGCGGATATGGCCTTTTGCACCACACCGCTCTTTATCCAGGCATGAGAACCCATTGGGTCTTTTTTTTCAGGAAGGCCGAATAAAAGGACTGCATTAATTCCCAGATCAAAGACTTCCTTGGCCTCTTTTACTATGGCATCCACAGAAAACTGATAGCAGCCGGGCATGGCATCAATAGGCTGCTTAATGCCTTTGCCATGTATAATGAAAAGGGGATAGATAAGGTGTTTCGGGCTCAAGGTGGTCTCACGGATCAGCGCGCGCAGAGATTCCGTGCGGCGCAACCTGCGGGGACGATATTCAGGGTACATCATGGCAACCAATCCTCCAGCCTTTGAAGCAGATCATTTGTAGTAAAAGGCTCCTCAATAAAACCGCTGCAGCCGGCATCGTGGAAACGTTCCCTCTCCGAAGAAGAGGCCACCGTACATATAAGCACTACCGGTATATCATCGGTCTCAGGGGACTGCTTGAGAAGCACACTCATGGACAAGGCATCAAGTATGGGGACATCCTTACGTATGATCACCAGATCAGGCAACTCGGCCTTTGCCAGATCAAGACCTTCCTGGCCGTCCTCGGCAAGGAGCAGTCTGAGCCCGGTTTGGTTCGCCAGCTTACGGACCGTCTCAATTACTGACTCGTTATAATCCACAAGGAGTATGGTCTGGCCTTCTTTCACCTGATTACTCTCTACAAAGAGGGTTAATAGCACGTACGAATAAGTCTATTTATGTAGAGCTCCGGGTTATCCACTGCTTCAGCCGAAATATTAAAAACGTCCTGCGCAGTCTTTTCCCTTATAAGAGTAAGACCATATTCAAGAATATTACACAATCTCTCACACTGGACATAGAGATTGGAAGAATCATCCACACAACTATACAGCAACCTGTCCACTGCGTCTTCCTCTAAATTAATCCTCAGGCCGCAACGGTTAAAGAAAGAGTCCTCGTAACTCTTTATCTGCTCTATCCATAATTGCACCCTCTCACCGGCCTCCCTGAAGTCCAAATCTTCTTTCAGAGATAGCTGGGCTACGAGGTCCAACCTATTAGGTGTAAGCGTCAGCTTAGAGCCTTCCCACCGGGGTAACTCCTCCTGCTCAAGGCGAGAAATCAGGATCTGTTTTTCCTCAGCAAGCATGGCCTGATACCTTCTCAGCCTCGCCTTGTCCTTTAAATTCTCTAAAAGCTTTTGGAGCTCTCCCGCCGGATCATTAACCATATTACTGGTCACTACCAAAAAAGACACGCTAATTGAGGGCAGCTTTTTTTCAAAGGGCAGCAATACCCTTTCCACCACGCTCACAAGGG
>JAIWFS010000193.1:0-2873 GCA_048631505.1 archaeon
GGCCTCTTCGAGTCTTTCTGGCTTCGGGCCCCCTGCCTGCGCCATTTCAGGGCTCCCTCCTCCGCCTCCCCCGATCATCTGAGCTACCTGCTTGATCATATTTCCTGCATGTAGCCGGTCAGTAAGATCCTTGGTTACAAGGACCAGCAGCAGGGCCTTGCTGTCAGCCCGCGATCCTATTACCACGACCCCTGAACCCATCTTATCTCTGAGCCTGTCTCCCAGGTCCCTGAGGGACTTGGCGTTCTCTGTTTCAACTCGGGCAGATAGTACTTGAATATTGTTGATTTTTCGTATCCCGGACAACAACTCATCCAGCCCTTGCGTGGCACGCACCGTCTTAACCTGCTGGAGTTGCTTCTCCAGGTCTTTTGTCATCTCAAGGAGTCTTGTAACTTTTCCGGAGACCTCCCATCTGGGACACTTTAGTTGAAAGGCAACGCTGGAAACCGCTTCTTCCAATTCATGTACAAGGTCCAGAGCGGTTTGGGCAGAACAGGCCTCAAGCCTCCGCATTCCGGATGCCACACTGGATTCGCTGATAATCTTGAAAAGACCTATTTGCCCTGTATGAGAAATATGGGTACCGCCACAGAGTTCCACGCTGAAATCCGGAATACTCACCAGGCGTACAGTCTCTCCGTACTTTTCCCCGAACAGGGCCATTGCCTCACGGGCCATTGCCTCTTTATAGGAGAGAATCTCTGTTTTAACTTCTCTATCTTCTCTGATCTGTTCATTTACCAGGTCTTCAACTTGTCTGATCTCATCCGGTGTCAAGGCTGAGAAGTGGGTAAAGTCAAAACGCAACCTGTCAGGGGCTACCATGGAACCTGCCTGCTTCACGTGTTCTCCAAGGACTTGCCTGAGGGCAGCATGAAGGAGGTGGGTGGCGGTATGATTGCGGGCCGTATTTTTTCTAAGGTCCTCTGATACCTCAAGCTTTATGGAATCTCCTGATTCCAGGTCTCCGTGTTTTACCTCTATACTGTGTATTATAAGGTCTCCCCTGTGGAAGGTATCTATTACTTCGGCCCTGCCTGAAGGCCCTTCTACCCAACCCCTGTCGTCTACCTGACCGCCTGACTCTGCATAAAATGGTGTTTCTGCAGCAACAAGTTCTCCGCACCAGCCGGCAGAGGCTTTTTGGACAGGCCGGCCCTGTTTTACAAGGGCGAGGAGCTTTGATTTGTGAGATGTGTTGTCATAACCCACGAATTTGTTACCCAGATTTGAGTTCAGCAGCTCCCTGTATACCTCCGGCAATTCTTCAGTAACCACGTCATGACGGGCTTTTTTGGACCGCTCCCTCTGCTCTGACCGGGCATGTTCATAACCGGCCCGGTCAAGCCCCATATCCTCTTCCTTGGCCACATCAATGAGTATATCCACAGGTAAGCCGTAAGTGTCATAAAGCTTGAAAGCAAAATCCCCGGGGATTTGGGTCTTCTGTTCCTTTCTGAGGATGGCTATCTCCTCGTCAAGGAGGCGGAGCCCGAATTCCAGTGTCTCTGCAAAGCGGGACTCCTCATGGTCTATGACCTTCCCCAGAAAGGCCTCGGCCTTTTTCAGTTCCGGATAGGTTTCACCCATTTCTCTGACAACAACGTCAGCCACTGAGCTTATGAAGGGGTCCTTAAGCCCTATGACCTTTCCGTATCGGACTGCTCTGCGGATAATGCGCCTTAACACATATCCTCTCCCCTCATTGGAAGGAATGAGTCCATCCGCAATAAGAAAGGCGCCGGCCCTGGCATGATCAGCTATGACCTTCATGGCCACGTCTGATTGCTTGTCCTGGCCATAGGTCCGGCCTGACAGCTCTTCTATACGCGCTAACAGGCCTGCGAAGATGTCGGTATCGTAATTACTTTGTTTCCCCTGGCATATCGCGGCCATGCGCTCAAGCCCCAGGCCGGTATCAATGCACGGATTTGGAAGAGGGCTCAGTTTACCGGATTCATCCCGGAAGAACTGCATAAACACCAGGTTCCAGAGTTCAAGAAAGCGATCGCAGTCACAGCCCACTTTGCAGTCCGGTTTACCACAGCCAACATCTGATCCCTGGTCGATGAGTATCTCCGAGCAAGGTCCACAGGGCCCGGTATCCCCCATGGCCCAGAAGTTGTCCTCTTCCCCGAGACGGACCACACGATCAGGGGAAATACCGGTTATCTCCGGCCATAATTCCGCCGCTTCGTCATCATCCCGGAATACCGTGACCCACAGCTTTTCTACAGGCAATTCAATTTCTTTTGTAAGGAACTCCCAGGCAAAGGAAATAGCCTCTCTTTTGAAGTAGTCTCCAAAGGAAAAATTTCCCAGCATTTCAAAAAAAGTATGATGACGGGCAGTGTATCCAACGTTTTCAAGATCGTTGTGTTTGCCCCCGGCCCGCACGCATTTCTGACAAGAGGCCGCACGCACATAAGACCTGGTCTCCTCTCCAAGAAATACCTTCTTGAACTGGACCATACCGGAGTTAGTAAAAAGGAGTGAAGGGTCTTCTGCCGGGATCAATGGAGAACTTGGGACTATCTCACTGCTATTTTTTGAAAAAAAATCTAAAAAGAGGCTGCGAATCTGAGCACCTGATAATTTCTTCATGGACAGAGCCTTTCCTGTTTAGATTTTTGGAGTAGAAATCAGGCAGGTTCCTCGACCTGCTCCTGGACCTTGGGCCTCTTAATGTCGTATGTCTCCCTCACCTGCTGTTCTATTCGGTCAGCAATATCCAGGTGGGCTTTCAGGAAAGTCCGTACGTTTTCACGGCCTTGCCCAAGTCTTTCTCCATCGTATGAATACCATGCCCCGCTTTTTTCGATAATATCCACTGCCGTGGCCAGATCGATCAGAGAGCCTTCTCTGGAAAT
>JAIWFS010000194.1:0-2870 GCA_048631505.1 archaeon
TCCATAGTAATCAGCTATTGCATCAAAGGCCAGGAGTTCTCGCTCTTCGGTAAGCTGGCCGTAGTTTACATGAAGAAAGGCCGGGCGGCAATTTCGTGTAGCAATAGCAGCAGTAACACAGCTATCGAGACCTCCGCTTACAAGGCATATACCCAAGGGAAGCTTATGTTGTTTGTCGTCTGAGTTAAAGATCATTTTGTAACCGTTCACGGAACGTTGAAATTAGAAAATAGAAATTGGAAATTTGGCCTTCATGCTTTTGTACTGCTGATAAACGTATCATCTGATAGCCCACGGCGTTTTGAACCTTTTTGTTCCATTTACCCAAATTTCTACTTTCCAATTTCAAGTTTCAAGCCTTAAATCCATACTTTAATTCTAAATGAATGACTCCACAAGTGAGGCAAATTAGACATTAATAGACGGTAAGTTCGAGTTTTCCGTAAACCTTATATTGGCTTTTATACCCATTGAACTTTGTAAACTGTCCTGGTATAAGACATCATTCGTTTTTTAGGAGGGTTATTGGGTAATGGAAAAAGTGGCGAGTGAGGTAACTCAGGAACAAACTCTAACTGCCGCCTCTGATCAGGAGGCCGCAACTTCTCAGACAGATTCCCAGGTTTTGGAAGAAAATGTGTCGCTGGAGGAAGCCGGTGACATGGGCCAGTTTGAAGACCTTTTTGAGCAAAGTCTTCGCACCTTTCAGGAAGGAGAAATCCTCAAAGGTACTGTTGTGCGCGTCGACAAGGAATCCATTATGATCGACGTCGGATATAAATCAGAAGGTCTGATCCCGATTCGGGAATTTCGTGACGAAGAAGGAGAGGTAACCGTCTCCGCAGGAGATACTGTAGAGGTGCTGCTTGAACGTTGGGACCCTGACGAGGGAATGTTAAGGCTTTCCTATTCCAAGGCCCTCCGCCGTCAAGTATGGGAAGAAATAACAAAGGCATTTGAAGCGGAAACCCCTGTAAAGGCTACCGTGGCATCCAGGGTAAAAGGTGGCTTGTCTGTGCGAATTGGCGACCGCAAGGGCGGAGTAACAGCTTTCTTACCCTTTTCTCAAATCGATCTCAGGCCTGTTCGTGATCCCGAGGCCCTTGCAAATCAGACTATAGAATGTGCTATCCTGAAGTGTAATCGCCGCAGAGAGAATGTCGTGGTTTCCCGCAGGTTCCTTCTGGAGAAAGAGATGGCAGAAAAAAGGGTTAATACCTTGGCTTCTCTTGAGGAAGGGCAGGTCATAGAAGGAGATGTCAAAAATATCACGGATTATGGCGTATTTGTGGATCTTGGAGGGATCGATGGGCTTCTCCATATCACCGACATGTCATGGGGACGCGTAGAACATCCTTCCAGGCTCTTTAATGTGGGTGACACAATTAAAGTGAAGATTCTCACATTTGATCGTGAAAGTGAAAAGGTTTCCTTGGGCATGAAGCAGCTTACGGAGGATCCTTGGCTGCGAGTGGAAGAGAAGTACCCTATGGAAGAAAAAGTGACCGGCAAGGTAGTAAGCCTCACTGATTACGGTGTATTTATTGAGCTCGAGGAAGGCGTAGAGGGCCTAATCCATGTGTCTGAAATGTCGTGGACAAAGCGTATACGTCACCCTTCCCAGATGGTTAATGTGGGAGATATTGTCAAGGCAGTTGTACTCAAGGTTGACTCCAAGGCTCAGAGGATATCTCTTGGGCTAAAGCAGATAGAACCCAACCCCTGGGATCTGGTCCAGGATCGCTATCCAATTGGTACGGTGATTGAGGGAGCTGTAAAGAATATCACTGAGTTCGGTCTGTTCATAGGCATTGAGGAAGGTATAGACGGGCTTGTTCATATCTCAGACCTCTCCTGGAGCAAAAGGATCAAACATCCCAATGAGATTTATAAAAAAGGGGAGGCTATCCAGGCCGTAGTGCTCAATATCGACAAGGAAAAAGAACGTTTTTCCCTGGGCGTTAAACAGCTTCATCCTGATCCGTGGGAGTCGGCTCCTGAGAGATATCCTGTTGATAGCCAGGTTGCCGGCAAGGTGACGAATGTAACGGATTTTGGGGTATTTGTTGAGCTTGAAGAGGGAGTGGAGGGCCTGATTCACATTTCTGAGTTGGGACCCGGCAAGATCAAGACACCGGTTGGAATGTTTCAGGTAGGAGATGAAATCAGTGCCAAGGTTATCCATGTAGCCCCTCTGGAGAGGCGTATAGGGCTCTCTGTTAAGCGGATATCTGAAGATGAGGAGCGTTCACATTTTGATGAGTACAGCGGCATCGACAAGTCTGCCGGTACTACTTTGGGCAGCTTGCTGCAGGAAGAATTAGTACAGCACAATCGTGCTCTCTCTAAGGAAGACAAAGGCCAGGAGGAATAGGCCGGGATCATGCAAGAGTTGCGGACACGCAAAGAACGCCGATATGCCCATCCGTTATTGGTAGCTCTGGCCACTATCGGAGTGTTCACCGTACTCATCACAGTGGCCTTTTTTCTGTTAATATTATGGACAACAAAGGGCGTGGTTAGCGGTCCTTCGATCTACCACGGAGATAAAGTCGGAGTGGTGGATATCAAAGGTCTCATCACTGAGCCCGAGGCTACCATAAAGGTCCTGCGGGATTTTCGATATAATCAGAAAATTAAGGCCGTTGTAATCCGCATAAACAGCCCTGGTGGTGCAGTTGGGGCGTCTCAGGAACTATATGAAGAGATCCTCAGGCTGAACCAGGAAAAGCCTGTAGTGGCATCTCTTGCTACAGTGGCAGCATCAGGTGGGTACTATGCGTCTTTAGGTGCCAGGCATATTGTGGCTAACCCCGGCACGGTGACGGGAAGTATCGGGGTTATTATGAAGGTGCCCAACATAGAAGGTC